>SLPX01000288.1 GCA_007131745.1 Myxococcales bacterium | reverse complement strand
AAGCCGGCGTTCGAAGCCCGCTGCCCGAAGGGCTGAAGGGATTCGACCGAGTCGCCGACGATGCTACCCGAAGGGTAAGCTTCAAACGGCGACGTCCGGCGGTTTCGGAGCCTGCGAAAACCCATGGTTCGGCATCGCTGTGATCGCCGGTTTGTTGAGTACCGTAAATCAACAGGTTCGCTCGATCAGTCGGATCGGCGTCCGAATCCAGGAGTTATTTTTGAATCAGCCCTAAGAAAGCTGCAATTCCTGTGAGATGTTGTATAAACCTCCCGATTGGAATATTGAGTGAGTGTCGGCGTGCAGGTTGAATGTTTATCAAGAGTTCGAGTACAGAGGAGATCATGAGCAAGGAAAAAAAACAGGAAAGCGCACAGGGAGGAACCGGAAAGGGTGCGACCAAGGAAGTCGGAATCACCCTTCGAAGTGAAAACTACGCACAATGGTACCAGGATGTGATCAGGGCAGGCGACCTGGCTGAACCGGCCGAGGTGGTCAAGGGATGCATGGTGATCAAGCCGAATGGTTATGCGGTTTGGGAAAAAATGCAACGCGCTCTGGACACGCGTTTCAAGGAGACAGGGCACAAGAACGCCTATTTTCCACTCCTGATTCCGATGTCGTTTATTGAAAAGGAAGCGGAACACGTCGAGGGTTTTTCCCCGGAACTTGCTGTTGTTACCCATGCCGGAGGCAAGAAGCTTGAGGAACCCTATGTGGTCAGGCCTACTTCTGAAACCATAATAGGCCACTATTTCAGCAAGTGGATCCAGTCGTGGAGAGATCTGCCCTTGCTCATCAACCAGTGGGCCAACGTGATGCGTTGGGAGTTAAAGACCCGCATGTTCCTCCGGACAGGCGAGTTTTTGTGGCAGGAGGGACACACAGCCCATGCATCTCACGAAGATGCGTTGAAAGAAGCCCGCAAGATGTTGGATGTCTATGCCGAGTTTGCGGAGACTACGATGGCTATGCCCGTGGTCAAGGGGGATAAGACCGATTCGGAACGCTTCGCCGGAGCGCTGAAGTCGATGACAATAGAAGCCATGATGCAAAACGGCATGGCTCTTCAGGCCGGTACGTCTCATGACTTGGGCCAGAATTTCGGCAAGGCGTTTGATGTCAAGTTCCAGAATCGTGATGGAGAAGAAGAGTACGTTTGGCAGACGAGTTGGGGGGTGTCAACCAGGCTGGTGGGCGGGTTGATTATGACGCATAGTGATGATACCGGATTCGTGGTTCCGCCCAGGCTGGCCCCGGTTCACGTTGTCTTGGTGCCAATCTATCGTAATGAAGAGCAGCGCTCCGCTGTGTTGGAAACAGCCCGGCGCATACAAGAGGATCTCAAGAAGAACAGGATCGGGGAGTGGCCCCTTGTCGTCGAGATCGATGATCGGGAAGGGTTAAAGCCGGGAAACAAATTTTATTATTGGGAAAGGAGAGGTGTGCCCTTGCGGCTGGAACTCGGGCCTCGAGATCTGGAAAATGGGCGGATCATGTACAAGGCAAGGGCTGGCAAGGCGGCTGAAAAGAGTTCCTGGTCTATCAATGACGATGAAGGGCTTTCACCCAAGGTCATGGGTTTGCTTGAAAAACTGCAAGTCGAATTATTCGAAGCGGCCTGTGAACGTAGGGAGAAAATGTCCATGCGCATTGACTCCTATGATGAGTTCAAGCAAGTATATTCGAAGGGAAGCGTTTTCAGCCATGTGCACTGGTGCGGGGATGCAGCGTGTGAAGCCCGCATGAAAGAAGAGACCACCGTGACGATAAGGTGCATGCCATGGGATGCCGAGGAAGAACACGGAGGGTGTATTATGTGCGGAAAACCTTCCGAAAAGAGGGTTTTGACTGCGAAGGCATACTGAACAGGATGTCATTGAGGTCGGGTTAAACAAGCTTGCTTTGACTGCCGACGCTAAAGATTGTTTCGTAATCGAGGAATCGAATGCAGGACCCCAATGCTCTTTGGCGGCTGGAAATCGAAGACAGGGGGGATCTGTTGCTATGCAGGCTCGGGGGGGCGGTGAATCGCTTCACGGCAAGGGAGTTTGTGCGCCGGACGAATGCCTTGCTTAAAAAGAAAAAGAACATTGAAATAAGTCTTGCCGGGGTGGAATACATTGATTCGGTCGGAGCGTCCGCGCTTGCCTGTCTGGTGGATCGGGCCGGAGTCGCAGGCGTTTCGGTCGGTTTCATGGATATCCCGGATCGGGTACGAAATCTTTTGTCCGAGTTTCCCGCCGTAGACGAAGGTGTGCCTGTGATTCGCGAAGGATGGCTTCTGCGACTGGGATCCTGGGGAGCTGATAAGGGAAATGGTTTTGTAAACGTTTTGGTGTTTGTGGCCGAATCATTCGTCGCCGGTGTCTTGGGCTTGTTTTCTCGAAAGGGACGAAGAAAAGGCGCGGTGTGGGATGAGATCTTTACCATGGGAGCCGAGGCTGTTCCGGTTGTCGCCATAATAGGAGCGTTGCTTGGATTGATCCTGGCGTTTCAGGCATCTTATCAACTCAGAACTTTCGGAGCGGCAATTTATGTAGCCAATCTTGTCGGTGTGTCCGCGTTAAGAGAGTTGGCGCCCTTGTTGACAGCGGTCGTGGTTTCCGGCCGAACGGGTTCGGCTATCGCAGCCGAAATAGGCACCATGAAAGTGGGCGAGGAGCTGGACGCTCTTGAGGTCATGGGGATAGAACCCGTGAAGTACCTCGTTGCTCCTCGAATGATTGCTATAACAGTCACACAACCTTTTCTTACCGCGATTGCCGCTCTTGTGACTATAGCGGCCGGCATGGCCATCGGGGTGTTTTACATGAGACTTGGGTTCGAGGCGTACCTGAACCAGACAATGCAGGCGTTGCGGCTGAACGATCTGGTTCACGGCTTGGGAAAAAGCGTGGTGTTCGGATGGCTCATCGTTTTGATCGGTTCATACACGGGGCTGGGTGTCAAACCTTCGGCCGAGGCCGTGGGCAAGGCGGCCACCCGCGCGGTGGTTGCATCCATATTCGCGCTGATTGTGGCCGACGGTCTTATAACAACCGTAAACACCCTCTTGCGATAGAGCCGGTTTTTGGGATCCGCGGAGATCAAACACGAGATTTTTTTTCGTTTTCAGATTCGTCCCGGCGCCTGGCGTCTTTTGTGCCGCGCAGGGCTGAAACCGGGTTCAGTTGAGCGGCGGTCCATGCCGGATGAAGCCCCGACGCGAGGCCTACGGCGATGGAGACAAAGGTAGCCACACCCATGACAGCAGGATCCGGAGAAGCCGGAATGTTCAATCCTAAGGTCAGTAAGGAAGTTACAAGGATCGAAAGGAAAACCCCGGTCAGCGATCCAAGAAAGCAGAGAAGGAGTCCTTCCAGGAGGAATTGGCCGAGGATATCTATTTTGGTGGCTCCGATCGCTCGCCTGAGTCCGATTTCAGGCTTTCGTCGATTGACTCCCAATGTCATGACGGCAAAAACGCCAAGTGCTGCGATGAGGACCGTAATCGGGATCACCACGATCATAATTTCGTCGAAACGAGATGCAATTTCGACCTGAGCTTCCAGGACTTGTTGCTGGGTCTGGATTGTGAAATCATCCGGATGGTGAGCTGCCAGTCGATGACGTTCTCTCAATATTGCTCCGATGGCCGACATGGCTTTGTCCATGGATTCTCCATCGCGGACTTGAAAAAGAATGCTTTCTACGTGATCCACATTGAAAAGCCGGCGAAGCGCCGTATTGAGAGGGACGAATATTTGGTTGTCTTCGTCTTGTCCCGAAAGCGCAGCGCCGCGAGGTTTCATGACACCGATGACCTGAAACGGTATGCGGTTGATTCTGATCATTGCACCCGATGCGTTTCCACCTTCGGGGAAAAGGGTTTGGTATACACGGTGACCCAAGACCGCAATCCGGACTCTTGTTCGGTTTTCCGATTTTGAAAAGAAGCGCCCCTGGGCCGTTGAAGTGTTTCGTATAGCCGGGTATTGACTTCCTACTCCTATTACTTCGGCTGCATGTGAAACCGGGCCTCTTATGATGGTAAGTGTTTTCGAGTTCTGAGGAGTGACCGCTGAAATTGTTTCACGCATTCTTTGCGCCACGGCCTCGGCGTCTCCCGCGGTCAGCGTGGTCACGGTCTCTGTCTGTCGTTTTCTGCCGGCGATGACTCTTGTTCTGCCGGCGGTTACGATGACGATGTTTCTGCCGAGCAGATCCAGGTTCTCCTGTACCCGCGCCCTGGATCCGCGGCCGATCCCATCTATGGAGACAATGGTGGTTGTCCCGAAGGCCACCGTCAACAAAACAATAGCAGAGCGTCCGGGAAATCGGCGAAAAGCTTCAAATACAGTCTTTGTGAGAGCGATTCGCTTCAAGTTGAACTCCGACGCATTGGATCTCAATCACGGAGAGCGTCGACCGGTTGGAGCCGCGCCGCGCGATATGCGGGCAATAGACCGAAGATGACACCTATGATCACTGAGACGGCTATTCCAAGCAACACAATCGTTGGCGAGAAAATCGGTTTCATTTGAGTCATCTTCAGCAATACGGCCAGTCCGCCCAGTCCAAGGGCAAACCCGACGATTCCTCCCGCGGTCGTGGAGAGTACGGCCTCGGATAGAAACTGGATCATTATGTCTCCTCGGGTGGCTCCTACCGCTCTTCTGATGCCCACCTCGTTTGTTCGCTCGGAGACCGACATGAGCATGATCGCCATCACGACTACGCCGCCTCCAAGCAGGCAGACAATTGCTGTTACCAGGAGGAGGGTTTTCAGAGTGGAGCTTATTTCCACCGCCATTTTGGAAATAGTTTTCGGAGTTACGATTCCGAAATCATCGTGTTGCGGCGGCTTTATGTTGTGCCTTTTCCGCAGCAGGTTTCGCAGTGTTTCGGCGACTTCTTCCATGTTCGCCGAAGTTCTGAGCACGACTCTTATGTGGGATATATGATCAACATTCGCCACGCGGCGCATCATTGTTGTCAGCGGGATGACCACGCGGTTGTTCATGTCTCCGCCCGAAGGCCCGGCCCCTCTGTCGTCCAGTTCGCCTATGACCGTAAAATTATTTTTACCCACTCTTATGGTTTTGCCGACCGGATCCACATCTCCGAAAACGGCCTTCTTTACGGTTTGTCCTACCAGGCAGACCCGTCTCATTTGATCCAGGTCTTCCTGTTCTATTGAACGGCCTCTTGTAACTTTCCAATTCCAGGAAGGCTGCCAGACCGGTGTCACGCCGAAGACGGGTGCATTGGTGTGCTTGCCTTCGAATTCCACGGTCACCCCTCGTCGCTGCAGCGCGGGGGCTACGATCTGCACATCGGAGTGGGCTTTTTGAATCGCCTCGGCGTCACCGAGGGTCAATGTTGTGATCTTCAGATCCGCGGGAGGCATTCCGTCGCCCGCTAGAATCATGAAACTCCGGTGGCCGAATGATTCCACCCTTGACCGCATTCCGTGGGCGGATCCTTCCACCACGCTCAAGACGATGGTCAGAGCAGCCGCTCCTACGGCCGGACCCAGCATCATCAGTATGGTTTTTCCCTTGTGTTCTCCGAGTGAGCGGAATGCCTGTCCGATCATTGCGAAAAATTTCATTGTGAATCCTCCTTCTCCTGCGAAGAGTCGGAACATGGATTCCCTACGTTGTCTTCCGTGTTCTTTTTGTCTTCAACGATCTTTCCGTCCTCCATCCGGATGATGCGGCCGGCACGGGCGGCGATATCGTTATCATGAGTAACCATGACGAGCGTGCGGCCGTTTCGGTTCAATTCTTCCAAAATCAGCATGATTTCGTCGGTCGCCTTGGAGTCGAGATTACCGGTGGGTTCATCGGCGAGGATGACTTTCGGGTCTCCAATGAGAGCCCTGGCGATCGCCACACGCTGCTTCTGGCCGCCTGAAAGCTCGTTGGGTAAATGATCGCCTCGATCTCCCAGGCCGACGTTTTTCAATATTTCCGATGCCGAAACCGGTGGAGAAAAACCGGGGCGATATACAAGTGGAAGAGCGGTGTTTTCTTCCACGCTAAGGCCCTGTAGAAGATGAAATGATTGAAAAACAAACCCGAATGTTTCGGCCCTGAGCTTGGACAGTTCATCATCGTCCATGGTCGTGATTTCCGAACCTGCAAGACGATATGACCCCGAGTCCGGGGTATCAAGGCAGCCGATAAGATTCAGAATCGTTGATTTGCCGGAACCGGATGAGCCGGTTATCGCCACGAAGTCGCCGGTTTCAATGCAGATCGATACATCGAATGCCGCTGTAACCGATTGCTGGAGCTTGGTGTGGTATGTTTTGTTGATTTTTTCCAATTGGATCATGTGGTTGTCTCCTTTGGAACACGATTCCAGTTCGTTCAATGGGTGTCTTGGCCTGCAACGGCTTCGCTCTTTGAGCCGTTTCTTCGGGTTGGATCCGTTTCAATGGACACGTTCGCAGTCATCCCGGGTCTGAGAGTCTCGGCGGGCGCGGAAAAAGAGATTATCGTCAAGTAGTTGACAACATTGTCTTCAAGGATCGCCTTGGGATAAATAGCGTGTACCGTCCCCTTGAAAACCGAGTCCGGGTAGGTGTCTACGGTGAATGATGCGGGTCCGCCGAGTTTTACCCTCCCTATGTCCACCTCATCAACGTAGGCCTCGACTTGCAGTCGATCCAGGTCGATAATCGTTACGAGTGTCGGCGCCTGGAGTCCAACGCTGACGGATTCGCCGTTTTGCATGGACACCGAGGCCACCACACCGTCAATGGGAGAACGAATGATAGCGTAATCGAGACGGATCCTCGCTGTTTCGAGAGCGGCCCCGGCTTCCAACGCTGCATATCGCGCCAACGCGATTTCTTCAGGTCGGTACAGCTTTCTTTTCAGTGCAGCTGCTTCTTCGGATGCTCTCAGCTTGGACTGCGCCACGTCAAAATCCCTTTGAGCGTGATCGAGCTGTTCTCTTGATATAAGGTCTTCGGCATACAGTCTTTTTCTTCGTTCCAGTTCGCGTTCAGCGTCTTTCGAGACGGCGAGCGCCCCGTCGACCGAAGCCTGCGCTGCTTTGATTTCCTCGGGCCGGGATCCCTTCTGCAGGAGAGCGAGCCGGGTCCATGCAGCGGAAGAAGCGGCTTCAGCCATTTTTACGGCGGCTTCCAATTCGTCTCTTTCCAGCTTTGCCAGGATATCTCCCTTTTTTACACGATCTCCTATGGCGGCGCGGACCGACTCGACTCGTCCCGATATCCTCGTTCCAACATTGACTTCCGCTCCGACCTGGGGTCTCACCACCCCTGTTGCAAGAACCCTGTCCTGTTGTTCCACTCTTCCAACGGCGGGGGACGCCGGTTTGCTTTTACCGTCGGTTCGATCCGCCGAAGCCCAGAACCACATGAAGAGGGAAAGAGCGGGAAGGGCCAGGAGCAAAAGCAGCCATAGCCACAGCCGATGCTTCTTGCGCCGCGCCGCGCTCATGGTTCCATGTCCTTTCCCGCTGCAAACCGGTATTCCGCCGCCTTGACGAACGCGTTGAACACCGCGCTTACGACTTCAGCTTTGGCCATGGAATATGCAGCCCTGGCATCCGTGAGCGCCACCATGGAGCCCGCACCTTCACGGTAGCTTTTTTCGTCTATTTCAAGGTTCTTTTTTGCCGAGGCTTTAAGTGCCTCCGCTGCTTCCAGAGCTGCTTCGGCCTCCTTGAGTTGCAGAAAAGCCGTTTCCAGTTCAATGGCTGTTCTTGCGTCCGTTTCTTTTACGATGGCCTTGGCCTCTTCTACTTCCGCCCTTCTTTGCATCCATCGGGAGGTTTTTCCATAGTAGCCGAAAACAGGAATTTCCAGCGACAACCCTATGAACCAGTTCGTCTCTTTAGGAAAGAAAATGTCATCGTGTAACTCGATTCCTCCGTATAGTTTCAGATCAGGCCAGAAATCGTGCAAAGCAGCCTGTCTAACGTGTTTTTGCGCTTTGAGAACATGGCGGATGGAAACTTGTTCGGGTCGGCGCCGGGTTTTGAGCGGCTTGAAAAGATCATCGGGTACTTTCATCGTAACCTCTGCGAGGGCGATAGATTCTTTGACGTCCAGGCCCATAGCTGTCTTGAGCGCAGCAAGCGCCTGGAGGTGACCCGATCTGGCTCTTGTTATTTCCAGTCTTGTGCGCGCCATGGCGGTTTCCGCCCGTAGGATGTCGGCTTGGCTGCCCTTACCCACTTCAAGCAGGACATGCGCATATTTTTTGTGAATGCGCGCCCTTTCCAAGTCGGCTTCCAGTAATTCGATGTATTTTTTTGTCTCTTGTGTCTTGTAATAAGCCAGCGTGACCTCCAGCGTCACCACTCTTCGCGCTGCCTTCATGTTAAACTTTTCCGAACTGTGACGCGAACCCGCGGACCTGACTCTGCTTCCTGTCGCTATCATGGCCGGAATCGACCAGCTCAGCGATGAACCCAACACCCAAGCATTGCGGGCTGTACCGTCGGGTCTGCCGCCTTTCGGATTGAAGTTGTATTTATGTCTCTCGTAACCGGCGTTGAGTTTTAAACTCGGAAAGTATTCGCTTCTTACTTCGTGAATCCGCGCAGCGGATGCATCCACCCTGGCTTTTTTCGTCCTGAGCTCAGGTCTTTCGGCAATTGCGATGGACAAGCAATGGGCGAGTGTAAGCTTTTTGACTCGCTTTGCACTTTCAGAGTGAAGATTTCGGAGCGGCGGGAGCAGAAGACAGATTGTGAGCAAGATCGTGGGCTTTGCGGTTTTCATGGTCAGTCCTTGATCGCCTGGGGTTTGCCGATACGCTGGATTTTCGAACGACGTCCCCTTCCTCCCGGTTCATGTTCCATGCCCCTGAATATTCTCGTTTTCAGAATTTCACCGAAGTGGGCTTTTTGTTTTTCGTCCAGCATCCGCTTTACATCCAACAGATGATCGATGACCTTTTCTCTGAAAGACATTTGTCGCTCGGCCATCTTTGAAAGCAGTTTTCGGATGTTTTCGTAATCTCTCTCTGAAGGTTGTTCGTCGACATCGGCCATGAACTCGCCTATGGATCGGCGTAAGAACTGCATTTCTGCGAAGTACTCTGTCCGCTTCGACCAGATGTCTTTTCTCAAACCGGCGAGTTTTTCTCTTTGGGCCGGTCTCAGATCCAGCTCATCCATGATGCAGAGACCTTCCTTTGGCGAAACCTCTTTTCGCTGAATTTGATCTGAGGTCGTTCTTGTTTCCGACAGTTTTGCGATTGCATACAAACCGCCGAATGAAATGTTTGCAGCCAGGGAGATGCAGAAAAGTGTAAAGACGATTTTGGAACCCATAGGTGTATCGACTCCTCAATGCGGTTTGTTCATCTGAAAATGCCCGAAAGATCGTTGCGCAATCCGTTTTCAAAAGCTTCGGCGACCAGTTCTGTTTCTCCAACTTGTTTCGTTTCGGTGACTTCAACGTGCGTTTGATCCTTAATCTCAAGTCCTGGTGAGCCGTAGCCGTCGTAGAAAAACCAGGCGCCGATAAACAACCCAGCCAAAACTGCTGTAACGGCAAAAGCCGCTTCCTGCAAACGGATTGGTAATAATCCGGTCTTCAAGCCGGACTTACGTTCGGGAAAACGGTCTTCAGCGTGGAGGCGGATTTCGTTCCACATCTCCGTGAGAGCCTTTTTTTCCTCAAGTTGGATCGGTTCAGCAGCTGCAACTTTGATCTCCGCTGAAAGGACCTCAAAAACCGCCAATCGTTCAGTGCATTCGGAGCATTTCCGCAGGTGTTCATCCAGGCGGCGCGATTTTTTTTCGCTCAATTCACTGTCCAGCCTGGTGCTCAACAATCTTTCGGCTTTTCTGCAGTTCATTACTTTGCAATCCCGACCTTTCTTTTCGCAGCGCCATCTCCGAAATTCTGTTCTGTGATCTTCGGAGGGTGCTTTTGTTTAACAATTCAAGCGCGTAAAAACCCGCGCTGTTAATCGAATCGATCTCAAATTTTTGTTTCACGTTGCCCCAGTTTTTGTGCCAACTCCGCTCTGGCCCTGATGAGCAAAGATTCCACGGATCGGCGGGAACAATTCATCGCTGCCGCTATTTCCTTATAAGACAACCCTTGGAATTCGCGGAGAATGATTGCGGTTTTTTGTCGCGGAGGAAGCGATGCGACGGCATCCCGGATTTCGATCGCGCGGCGGTCTTTTTCCAGTACTTCATCAGGCCGGTCTTTTTCGGACACTGCCTTGTTTCGGCTTTCCCCTTGTGAGTTTTCCAGATGTGACGCTTCCAGGGAGGTGCAGAATTTTCGCTCTCCTGATTTCGTCCAGTTTATGCATCTGTTGGAAACAACTCGGTAAAGCCAGGTTGAAAGCGCTGCTTTGGGTTTGTATTTGTGCGCGAACGACGGAAGGTCCGCAAACAAAGCCTGGGTGATATCCATGGCGTCCGCTCGGTTGCCCGTGTATCGGAAAGCAATCCGGTAGACTAACTCCGAATGGAGCGTGTAGATCTCGCGCAACGCTTCCATTTCACCGCGGGCCAACATGGCCATCAGGTTTTCGTCGTCTTGTTTCATCAGCTTTGTCTGTCCCGATAACGGGTTTCACCGGAATCAAATCACCTCCTCGTGAATCGGGCGAATTTATTTTCACGGCGGGTGAAATATTATTCGGAGCGATCCAGTGATGGACATGAGCGTATGTGTTGAGATATCTTGCGATGCGAGTGTTGTAAATGGAGAATTGAGAGATTAAGGAGGTTATCATGTCTAACGTATTGGATACCGTATTGCTTTTTGCACTTCCCGCGTCGGGGAAATCCGAGGTGCGGCATTACCTTGACGGGCTTTCGCCTGAGCAGTGCCGTGAAGAATTTCACATGGGAGAGACTGTTCAACTCGACGATTATCCATACGTCCATTTCATGCATCGCATAGATGATGAGCTGGCCATGCGCGATTTGCCTTATGTTTTCTACAAGGGGCCGAATCGACCTTTCATCGAAGACTATGAGTGGGGAACCCTGGTTGAGTTGCTCAACGAGGATTTTCACGATCTTGTATCCGGTCACGTGGTGAATCCCTCTTCGGCTTCACAGTTGCTTTTCGACAGGATCGATGCAGCGCGATCCAAGGTTGGATTGCCAAGAAGCTTGGGGAAACTGCCTTACGGCGTACGGTGTGACATGGCTGACGCTATGGAAGATGAAGTCAGGGATGAGCTGGAAAGCAAGAACGAGAGGTGTAAACAGGATTTGAAAGGCAAGACCATCGTTATGGAGGCGGCTCGCGGCGGACCCAACGGGGCGTCGTTTCCTCTTACTCCCCCCCATGGTTATGATTATCTTTTCTCGATACTTTCGGAAGAGATTCTGCATAGAGCATCGGTTTTATATGTGTGGGTGACACCCGAGGAATCAAGGCGCAAGAACATTGAAAGAGGCAGGCCTGATGGCCAGGGCTCCATTCTGCATCACTCGGTGCCTATGGAGGTTATGCTGGGCCAGTACGGTTGCGACGACATAGATCATCTCCTGGCATCTTCGGACAAGGCCGACACCATCAAGGTTGAAAGAACCGAGGTGGTCGGAGAAGGTTCAGACAGGCGTTACGAGCTGCAAACATGGCACCTCCCGGTGGCGCGCTTCGATAACCGCAATGATCTGACTTCTTTCCTGAGAAATGATAGGTCGGAGTGGAAAGATTCCGAGATCTCCGCTCTTCACAATGGGCTCAAAGATGCTTTCGCCGTGCTCGCACGCTTGAACGCCTGATAGCCCCTCGTTCGACCCGTTCGGAGGTTAGCATAATGAAAGACGAGAACTCGTTCAAATCCATCCTGTTTGTTTGTTTGATCTTCATTGTTTCCGTTGTCGGTGGGTGCCCCGGTGGAACAACCGGGAGAAAGGAATCCGGTAGAATGGTTGACCAGATGGAAACGCCGGGCGAAAGGAAGGTTTTTGACCGTCTGAGTCCTGATGAGTTCAACGCGGCCGCTGTGCGCGCGAACCTCGGGCTTTTTTGGAAAGAAGAGACAGGGAAAGAACTGCGGCCGGATGATCTTGCTCCTTTGCTTTTCTATCCTCCCGTTCCGGAATGGACTAAGGATGGAGAATTCACACCCTGGTTTGAGCGCATGTACGAGAGCCTGGTGGAAGATGTTCGGAGGGGCCCGATTTTTCCGCCCGGACTGGCCGAGGAAGAGAAGGAGCGGCGGAAGTTGGTCCGGAGGGAACTCGACCAGGGACGTCCGACATTGGTTTACAACGACTTGCGGGATCTGTCTTCAAGGGACAAGAAGTTCGTGCTCCTGATGCAGGAAACCGCTCAACTGATCGATGAACTCTTTGCAAAACAAAAGGGGCTTAATGAGCCGGCATCCAGGATTCCGTCCGATGACAATCCGAGTGCCAGCATGTTCCGCAGAAACTGGGGACCCAGGTGTTACGGACCTGAAACGCAAAACGATCCGAATTGTTCAGCCGTGGACGGTGGCTGGAAGGAAGTGGTGGATGTGTATCCGCAAGATCTTCAGAGTGAGAAAGGTTTTTGCAACAAAATCGAGAAACACAAGCAGGGCGCCCGGTTGAAAAATCCTTTCGTTGTGGTCAGAAGGGAAAACGGTTCATTGACCGGAGTTCCGTATAACGATGTGTACCGCGCTGAAATGGAGAAGATAGCGGAGAACCTCGAAAAAGCAGCAGCGCTTTTTGAAGGTTCGGACGAGAAAACGCTCCATGCATACCTGGAGGCCGCGGCCGGATCCTTTCGAAGCAACAACTGGGAAGAAGCTGATGAAGCATGGGCGGCGATGAACGCGGCTAATTCGAGCTGGTATTTAAGGGTGGCTCCTGACGAGGTCTACTGGGATCCATGCAATTTCAAAGCCGGGTTTCATTTGACCCTCGCCCGCATCAACAAAGATTCCCTGGAGTGGCAGGAGAAGCTTTCCGCTGTCAGGCAGGAGATGGAAAACGCGTTGGCTGCTCTTATAGGCCGGCCGTACAAGGCGCGCAAGGTGACCTTTCAGATGCCGGATTTCATCGATATCGTGCTCAACTCGGGAGACGACAGAAAACCGTTCGGGGCCATTATCGGTCAGAGCCTTCCTAATTGGGGGCCGGTGGCAAACGAGGGGAGGGGACGCACGGTTACGATGACCAACCTGTATACGGATCCCGAGAGTTTGGCGATCAGGAGATCCAGGGCATTGTCCGTTCTTTCAAGTGCAAGCGACTATCCGGAAACCACCGGAGTGGATCTTCTGGGCATAATGCTTCATGAGGCCGCTCACAATCTCGGCCCTTCACATGAATACAGGGTGAAAGGAAAAAAAGACACCGAAGTATTCGGCGGTCCCCTGGCCACGTTCATGGAAGAACTCAAGGCCCAGACTGCTGCACTCTATTACGTGGATTTTTTGCTGAAGCGGGAAATTATCGATCAAAAAAGAGCGAACGAATCGTACGTGGACTCTTTTCTATGGGCACTGGGTCAAATATCGAGAGGCATGGATTATGCCACCGGTACGCCCAATCCCTATGGTCGGCTTTCAGCCGTGCAAATAGGGTTTTTCCTCCAAGAGGGCGCTATTTCGTTCGATTTGGATACAAAGGCAGCGAACGGCAAGGACGCTGGTGCGTTTACGTTGCACCTGGAGAAGTTTCCCGAAGCAGCCGAAAAGTTGATGAGGATAGCCGGGAGGATAAAGGCTCGCGGAGACAGGGCCGGAGCGGAAGAGCTTGTGAAAAAGTATGTGGAAAGTGATGCTGTTCCGCATGACTTCATCAAAGAGAGGTGGTTACGGCATCCTAATTCTACTTTCGTTTATGCTTACGATCTTTGATCTTTGAAGGGCAATTCAGGACGGGGATGCAAGTCGGGAAAAACCTAAAATCCGGGGTTCATATCACGCTTCCGCTGGGGAAGCGTTTTCCGCCGCCCTTTCGCCGGAACCATTGATTTCACCCGTTAGATCCTGGTAAATCCGGGGCCAGGAACCTGGCGGCGAGAGACAGAGATTGTCATCCCTGACAAAGGCACAGACACCTTCCATGAGATTCTTCTTGCAACTGTCGGGGTTGGTGTGCCGACATCCATAGGTCTGGGTTTCGCTGTCCAACTCATGGAGCGGAGCCCTGGCGGCTTTCGAGTTGTCCAATTTATTCCTCCGGCCGGCCTCTACGGCCATGGGCGCATCTTTGGTCAATAATAGTCCGGGTCTTCATCGCAATTGCAGGGGGATGTTTTTCCCCACGGGCGATAAACCGGGGATTATTCTCAAGGCCCTATTATGTGCCTTGAAGGTCGATATGTCCATGGGTTTCCGCAGAAACTTGTCATATAGGTCTACTTTTCTTTATGCTTTTGAAAATAAAAGGTTTTCCAAGTCCCAATACAGGCTAAACCGTTACGCTTGCACCTGTTGAATCCTTTTAACCGCTCCCGCCTCCGGCGAGAGTGAACCCTATTACAGCGCCCAGCGGGGTCGCAATGTAAGGGTTGCAGACGAGCGCTCACGTATTGCCTGTGGTGCGACCCAGGATAAGGCTCACTCCAAGGCCGACGGCCGCTCCTGCGAGCGTGAATATGATGGTTTTTATAATTCCCGCGTCCATTATTCAACTCCTCTTTGTTTCGCAAAGCACCGGCCCATCTTCTTCGTTCTGTTGAAGTTTACGATAAGGGGCCGAGTGAGAGTTATAATAGCATCTTTTCTCAGAGCGACCAGTCCGTTGAAACGAAAAATATGAGGGATTTTCTATTGACGCGGCGCCCAAGTCATTGTGTAGAATACGATTGTTTAGATCAATGGACCAAAAGCTTGGAGTTTTCGTTTGATGTTTGTTTTGTCGGTTACCATCTGAATTTCCCTTGGCCGCATTTTGCATACTACGCGGGTGTAATAGCGTCTGCGGCGAATTGCCGGACAGGGTTCCAATTTGTGGGGCGTGAAGACCGGCCAGTAATCAAGACTTTTTGCAGGAGATATTTGCATGTCGAAAAAGTTTTTTGTTACCTGTGTGTTGATTGTTTTAGCACTTGTTGCAACTGTGGGATGCAGAAGAAAAAAAGATGAACGCATCCGTGAGAAGGACCATGTGTCTGAGTCCGATGACTTGCGGCCGGACCCCGTGGCTGTGGTGCCGTCGCCTGCTCGATTGCCCCAAATGGATCCGATGGAAACGGCTTCGGAATTTCCCGAAATAGTGAAGGTTCCAGCGCCTTCCGATCTCAGGGACAAACTAGAGACAATGGTGCCCCTGATAACCGCCGAGAATTGGAAGGAAAAAAGTGAAGGTCTGAAGATGCTGAAGGAGATTGCCGCTGCTCATTCGGAAAACATGCATCTCATCCGCTACCTGGTATCGCTCGAAGACCCTGAAATCGTGGCCCGCGGCATTCGAATGATGGCAAAACTCAAAAACCACGATGATTTTGTTCCGGTCGCCGTTTCCCTAATGGGACATCCTTCGGACGAGGTTCGCGCTGAGGCTGTTGCGCTTCTGACTTACGGTCTGCAGGTGGATGAAGTTCGTGAAGCCTTTCCATTTGTGCGCGCGCTTTTGGGAGACAAGAGTTGCAATGTCAGACGGAGAGCGCTGGCCGTGATTCTGGGAAACAACCGCCGGCTCAGGCTGGATGTAAGGGATGTCGTTCAAAAGATGAAAGGGGATCCCTGTCCCGCTGTTCATGCGCTGGCGATTCGGAATTTGGGCAATGTGTTGCTTGCCGAAGATGTGGACGAAGAGTTGATCAAGGAGTTGTTGAAAGAGGCTGGGGAGTCGCCGTATTACCTGAACCGATGCTCGGCAATGACCGCCCTGGGAGGGCTGGTCAAGGCCGGACACAGATATGATGAAAAGGGAAAACTCGTCAGTGTGCCTCAGGAAGAAGTAAAGGGACTCAAGACTTTTCCGGACAGGATCGTAGACGAAGTGACCAAGACTTTGGCCGGCGGTTTGACCATAGCCGTCATGCCCAGCATGACGGTTCAATATGAAGACGGAAGGACTCCGTACACTTTCAGTAATCACAGCTCCCTGCCGGCGTGCGCGGCCGACGCTTTGGCTTCTCATTTCGGAGAGGGCACCAAGGGTGATCCCGTGGAAAGAGTGAGGACTTGGAGGGAGCGTATGGCGGCGAGGGGTTGGTCGACAAAACCGCCCCAGAAACTGTGTACCGGTCGCCGTGATTGCCGCAAGGACGGAGAGATTTGTTACAAGATGGAATGCGTTCCGGTCGAAAAGGTCGTACCTTTGTATTGGGATTACATCAAGAAAGAGCACTGCAGGAAGAAACCGGCGGAAAAGTCCATGGTCGCCAATTTCGGCGATGAACTCGTTGTGGAGATGGGACTTGGGTTACATTGGATGTTCAGGCACGACGTTCGGAAATATCTCCGCGAAAAGGACGAAGAAGGATTTTCAAAAAGATTCGCAGCGATTCGCTCGCTTGAGTGCGATTAAGGGCTGACTCCTTTCCCTCCACACCAACCCCTCCGTCGGTCCGACTGTAAAGCTCCAGCAAACTGGACCTTTACAGTAGACGGCCTAAATACGTCAATGTATTCGCCCTCCTCGCGCCTTGCCGGGCGGGCGCCTCGACGCCCTCGGTCCTGGGCACTTATTCTTGAGTCAGCCCTAAGCTCCAATTACTTCAACTGAATATGCATTAAATTGTTCGTCACCAGATAAAATCGGGATTTTTTCTAATTGAGCCTGGGCTATTAGCAGGCGATCAAAAGGATCCCTGTGTAAAATGGGAAGAGTTGCAACATGCAGGGTGTGACTCATTAAAACCGGTAATTCAGTAATATCATTTATACGCATTTGCTCAAAAATGAATTTACAAATATCATCTGCTACATCTAATTTGCCCAGTCTGGATTTGATAGCTATTTCCCAACCACTGGCTGCGCTGAGCATCAAGTGGTTGTCAATGTTGCTAATAATATTCCTGGCATTATGACCAAGTTTGCGATCATCATTGATCCACCATAAGAAAACATGAGTATCTAAGAGCACTTTCAATTTTCAAACTCCCTCAAAACATTTTCCGGCAAAGGTTCATTGAAATCTTCAGCCAGAGCAAGCCTGCCTTTTGCGCTGCCCGGTACCCTCTGGTCCGGTTTAGGGGTATAAGCAACCAGCCGGGCTACCGGCGTGCCGGCCCTGGCAATAATTATTTCCTGCCCTTCATCCACCTGTTTTAGGAGCTGGGAAAGCCTGGTTTTTGCTTCATGGATATTGACCTGCATTTTCTTCACCTCGCATTCATTATAAACTAAGTCGTAAACTAAGTCGACTTGTTCCCCTTGACGAGTTTTTTTGCGCTGTCGGAATTTTTTAAGCGGAAAATGACGGGAACCCGATTTCCGAAGGCGGAAAATCTTTAGAAAACTGCACATGTGCCGGATTTTTTGCGCTTTCCCCGCTCAGACCGGTGTTTCAAGGGTTGAAATACACGAAAAAATTATCGAAGTTAACGGTTGACTAAGGAATGGGTGGATCTCGGCATTGAGGCATCCAAGATCAGAATGATACTTGACTGAGAAAAGCTGTGACAACTTAAAGAGAACTGGGTACTCTGAATTTGATTACAGAACACAATGAATATGCGTAGACTGGGAGACGGATTATGCCGGAAGCAAACTATAAACAAGTCATATCCGAAATAAAAACACTGAAGTTATCAGACCAGCTTCGTCTTTTAGAAGAAATGGCGACGCTGATTCGCAAGGGGGTAAACAAAAAAGAGGACCGGAGCATTTTGGAACTTAAGGGAAAAGGCAAGGATATTTGGAAAGGGCTTGACGTAAAAGCCTATCTTGATGAGGAAAGATCATCATGGAATGGGTAAACGACCTGCAGGGGAAAACGGTTGGCCTCGATACTGCGCCGCTGATTTATTTCATTGAAGAAAATCCATATTATATTGAGGCAGTACGGCTTTTCTTTGAAGCAATGGAAAGGGAGCTTTGTGGTGGTCACTTCAACCGTGACTTTGCTGGAAGTGCTGGTTCTCCCTTTGCGCAGCAACAACAAAGAACTGGCGGAGGAATATCGTGATATCCTGCTTAATTCAAGACTGCTTACATTAGAAGTTTCAAACGCGGTTGCGGAAAAAGCCGCCCGGCTCAGAGCAACGCATAAAATCCGTACACCGGATGCCATACAACTCAGCGCGGCATTAGAGGCCGGAGCAACTCATTTTTTTACCAATGATATCAGATTGCCTGCAATTCCATCCATACAAATCCTCTCCCTTGATGCACTTGTCTGAAGACTCGCATGGATCGACTGGAACGGTTATGCCGGTGAAGGGGGCTCAAAAGTCGGTTCGTTGTCGCCGCTGGAAAATTGCAGCGAACTGTATATTTTTCAGCAAGGCGATCCCATGACAGTGGATAAGCGCCTGTCAAGCTGCATGGCCGGGGGGCAGCCGGGCTCATCATGGTGGGCAGCAGTTTTTTCTCACGGATTTTATCACTACCGGACATTTGTTGGATGGTTTATCATGAAGAGGCGGAAGCGGTTGGAAATTATGCAAATATGGAAAAACCGTCCAGTTTGGTCGAAGGATTTCGAGCGGTCGAGGCTGTGGATGGAAAGAGGGTGGAAAGATGCAAAAGGTAAGTTGTTTTTGGAGAAACCTGTTTGTTGCAACGTTGTCGGCATTATTCGCGTTG
The DNA here is from genome assembly GCA_007131745.1 of Myxococcales bacterium. The sequence continues at coordinate 4,405 of SLPX01000288.1, read as the reverse complement.
GGGTTTTGGGGATGTAAAAGCGGGAAGTCGGGCGGGGGCGGCGATGTGGGTGATGCTTGCGATGAGAATAATCCTTGCGCCGCGCCGTTGCTTTGCGACGAAGATGGAACCTGTCAATATCCGTTGGACGGACATGTCGAAGATGATGGAGCGGTTGTTGACGGCGGAGAGGATGACGGCGGAGGAGAGGATGACGGGGCCGTAGACGGCGGTGAGCACGAGTGCGGGCCCGGAGAGGTCCCGTGCGGAGGAGGGTGTTGCGAAGAAGGCGAGGCATGTTACGAGGGGCATTGCATTCTCGACCAGGGTGAATGCATTGACGACCGGGAGTGCCAGGAGGACACTTATTGCCACAATGGATTGTGTATCCCGTACGGCATGGGGCCGCGTGGTCCTTTTAATCCGGAGTGCACCCGCGTGGCCATTGCGGGGTTGTTTCAGCCGACGCTGCAGTGCGCTTGGACAGCGCCTCCTGCCGGGGATCCTTATCCGAATCACATGCAGGTACTCTCCACCCCTCTTGTGGCGGACTTCAATTTCAATAACGATGTAAACGAAAAGAATCCTTCCATAGTTTTCAAGTCGTACAATTGCAGTGACGGCAGTTCGGGGTTTCCGCACGCGGACGGAAGCTGCCATGGGGTGATCAGGGTGATTGACGGTTCTACCTGCGAGCAGCTCTACAACGTGGGAAGCGGCCTAAACGGTTGCAACACTCCGGCCCTCGCTGATCTGAACGGCAACGGCAGACCTGAAATCATGTCGGTAAGCGGTTGGGGGCAATTGATGGCGTATACATACAACGAGGGAACCGATAGCTGGGAGCTGTTGTTTTCGGGGCATGATTCCAACAACAACCCCGTTGTATGGGGAAGCGTGCAGCCCACCGGGTGGGCGGGTCTTTCGGTCCACGATCTGGATGATGACGGGTTGCCCGAGATTCTGAGCGGAGGGTTGGTTTACAATTCAGAAGGTATGTTGCTGGACAGCAGCTTGGGATTGACCGGCAACATGTATTCCGGCGCGGGTTATCCCGTGGTCGGCGACCTGAATGGAGACGGTTTCGTGGAACTGGCTACAGGAAGCGGCGTATACAAGTTCGATCCGGTCGAAAAACGCTGGGTAGCCGAGTGGGCGGGCGGACCTTACCAGGGATACATTGCGCTCGGGGATTTTGGCACTTACGGTTCGGATCCCGCGAACGACGATCGCCTCACACCCGACGGCATAGCGGAAATCGTGTCCATTCGGTCGGGATGGGCGAGAATAATGACCATGGATGGGCGGATCATATTTGAGCGGCAGCTTCCGGGTGGTGGGGGAGGCGGCCCGCCCACGGTCGGGGATTTTGACGGCGACGGTTCGGTTGAATTCGCTGCAGCCGGCAGCAACAGTTATACTGTTTTTGATCTTGATTGCACCGGATTGCCCGATTTTTCCCGGTGCCATTCCCTGCGCACGGATGGAATCTTGTGGACACAGGACTCGCAGGATTTCTCATCCAACCGGACGGGGTCGTCGCTTTTCGACTTTGAAGGAGACGGGCGCACTGAGGCTGTTTATGCCGACGAAGTTTTTACAAGGGTTTATGATGGCCGCACCGGGGAGGTGGTTTTTTCCACTTGGACGGCTTCGTGTACATGGAACGAAAACCCCATCGTTGCCGACGTGGACGCTGATTTCAACGCTGAACTTGTGGTTCCTTCCAATACAAACTGCAACATTGTTCCACGGGCCGACAAGAATTGGGCTCTCTTCGGTGTGCCATTCTATGAAACCAGCCATCGGGGAAATCCAATGGATCCATTGTTTCGGGGGCTCAGGTGTGAAACCGGGGCTGATTGCATGAGCGGGGTCTGCGACGCGGGTTATTGCAGGTGCACCCACGACGACGAGTGCGGCGGCGCGGGTTCCGGTTTTGTCTGCGACGCGCCTCCGGCGCCACCCATGACACCCACTCCTGGAACCGGAAATACTTGCAGGGCCGAGTGGCTCGGTCAGATCAACGGCATCAGAGTATACGCGGATGTGATGAACAGATGGGTGGGGTCCAGGACAATCTGGAATCAGCACACGTACGCGGTGACGAACATAGAAGAGGACGGAACGGTGCCCGCTACTTCCGCGTGGCTGCAGAACTGGAAACAGCCCGGGTTGAATAACTTCAGGATGAATGTCCAGGGCGCAGCGGATGTTCACACTTCTCCCGACATGACCGGAAGCTTGGGATCGGTGGTGGATTGTTCTGCCGACGGATCCGCTGTATTAGGGGTGAGGGTTTGCAACCGGGGGACCGCGCCGGTGGCAGCCGGGATTCCCGTCACTTTTTACGAGGGGGATCCTTCCAACGGAGTGGTGATTTGCACGGGCTACACGTCGGAGAACTTGTATCCCGGACAGTGCGAGGAGGTATCTTGCGTCTGGGATCAAGCGCCTTCAGCGGATGATCCCAAAGACGTGTTCATCATCGTTGACGATGACGGAACCGGTTCCGGAACCATCACGGAATGCGTGGAAGAAAACAACCGCGCCATGATTTCGGAAGTCTATTGCATCATAGTCGGTTGAGGCCGTGCGTCCATCCTATACATCTTTTTATTGAGATCCGGATAAATATGCCCGCAGGTCAATGTGAGCGTGTCTAAAACTCGGGGAGCAGCCTGAATCGGACCGCGTGGCTGTCAACGGACGGCGGCGAACCGCTTTCATCAGTCCAGAAAGCTATGGACCATGAACCGGTATTGCACACCGTCGGGGAGTGCTGAGCGCCGATGAAAGTGGTGTTTACCACGAAGTCGTCGCCCGTGTCGGAGAGGAGAAACGGGATGCCCGCACCGGTTGGGTCCAGAGCGCGTCCCACTATTGCGGACGCGCTGCCGTCGGAACCGCTCCAGTCCTGCCAGATTACCAGCATTTTTCCGTCGGGTTGGGTCGCTATAACGGGGAGTTCCTGAGCTTGCGAGGTGATCGTGTTTACCGGGAAATCCTCGTCGTGGCCGAGATGATTCTGCCTAAAACCGCCGCCGGTTCCGATCAAGCGGCCCCGGATACCGGTTTCCTGCATGTCGTCGGTGAGACTTCCGTCCGTCCAGAACACAGCCGGACCGTGACCTGGTTGCAAATCCGCCTTTGGGCCGAACTGGTGGCCCGCGGTGGAGGTGTTGACGCCGAAGTCCGTGACGATATGTGACCCGTCCGGTCCCAGCACAACAGCGGTGATGCCGTAACCGTCGTCGTCGAACACTCCGCTTGCGTCCGACCAAGCGACAAAGAAGCCGCCCGCGCCGTTTGAACTCACCGTAGGATCACGTTGAATGGATTGTACCACCGTGTTAAGTACGAAATCCGAGGCGTCACCGGTAACGCCGTTTGTCATGGGGTTTCCATCCGGAGTAAACAACCTGCCCCTGATTCCGTATGCGTCCGTATCAGGCGGTTCCCCGGAACCGTCGGCCCATACGACGAATATCGTACCGTTGTCGGCTACAGTGACAGCAGGGGTCTGTTGATCTCCCGCTGTCGTAGTGTTTACCAGTACTTCTGTTCCCACCCTTGACCCGTCTGGATTGTATATCTGCATCCTGATATCACCTGGGTCACCTGCCGATTTGCTCAGGTCGGTCCATACCACCACGATGTCGCCTTCCGGCGTGAGCGCCAGGTCGGGTTGATACTGATGTCCCACAACTGTCACGTTAACCCGGAGTTCCTCCTTGTTTCCGAAAACGGTCTCGATCGGCATTGCGTCGGTGCCGAACAGCCGCAGTCGAATTCCGGCTCCGTCGCCGTCAAAACCGCTCCAATCGGTCCACGCTGCGGCTATGATGTCATCATTGCATGCCACGGCAGGCTGATTCTGATTGCCCTGGGTGTAGTGAGCAGCCACGTAATCCCATGAATCTATGAGCGTACATGTTGAATTGCATCCGTCTCCCGAGACCGTGTTGCCGTCATCGCAGACTTCTCCCTCCTCAAGAATCCCGTTGCCGCAAACAGATGTGTGCGCATCGATCTCAATGCGGTCTCCAAGAGGCGCGCCGTCATCAGGTTCCGCGTCGGTCAAGCCCGTGTCCGGGCCGCCGTCGTGTTTGTCTGCTTTTTCACTTTTAGGAGAACACCCGGCCGGCGAGAGCAAGAACACTAATAGTGCAAGTGCCGACGGGGAAAAATACTTCGGGATGGTTAACATCTTTCTGTCCCTTCCGTTATAGCCGGTTTCATCGCTGATTCCACTTAACCAGTTTATTCCCATGAGCCGGTTTCTAACAAGAGAGAATTCTCTTTTTTTCCGTTTTCAGGGTATACCCTGGTTCAGGGGCTCTTTGGGGGGTTTATCGTGTTTTTTTTGTATGTTAAGAATCAGGTGTGCAGAGAAGGAATCGAAACGGGTTTCCGGATTGTGTTT
>SLPX01000030.1 GCA_007131745.1 Myxococcales bacterium | reverse complement strand
GCGTGTATGGTGCAACCCGGCTTGTGTTCGGATTATCCACCGGTCGAAAGGTTTCGCCGTCAGGGTTGCTGCGCCCCCATGAGTTTCCGAGGAAAAAGACGATTGTAACAGGCAGCCGTCATCCAAAGGGCAGTCTCTCCTGTTAATTTGGAAAATGCCGAGTTTGCGGCGGGTGTAGTGATACGCCGGCGACAGGAATACTCGAGAGTGAAGTTTAAAATGCTGTATTCCTCCAATTTGCAGAGTGTGACCGGAAAGATAATCATAATCAGTATTTAATGCTTTTCGGGGAGTAACCCCGAAGGAGATCTCAGAAGATGTGTATGAGGTCCAATCCCATTTTCCCTTAAGGGAGGTTGTTGCGTAGACAGTAAACAGCTCGGGCGGATTGACGCCGCTGAGTTCCAAGCCGCCTTGTATTGAAAGAGTTGCTGCAAGCTTGTCATGTCGGTATTTAAGGCTTGAGCCGATTTGGTGTGTTTGAAGACTTAACGGGAAAGGATCTGAATCTCTGCGCATTCGTCTCGGTTCATCCACTGTTTTGAAATCCGAATAAAACAGGACTTGGTTGAACCGATAATCAGCGTCTCCGGAAAGTATTTGTTTTTCTTTTTTGAGGGTGTGTTTCCATGAGTAACGAAAAGAAACTTGAATGTCGAAAAAAAAAGTTTCTTCAATGGCGTTCCATGTGTTTGACCTCGCGTCAAATGCTGATCCTGAAACCCTGGGTCTCGTGTCGAATCCTCCGGAAAGACGAATGTTGAGGTTGAATCGATGCGGCTTTTTCTGTTCCAGAATTTTTTTTATCAGCTCCAGGGTTTTCTTCGCCTCTTCGGGATCTTCTTTTTTCAACCCCACTGCCAGAGCCTGTTTAAGAGCTTGTTGGGCCGCCTTGTGTTTTTTGCGGCGTAATTCAGTCATTCCCACCATGAAAAGAGCGTCTCCGTTGTTTGGGTCTTGCTCCACGATAGTGGAAAAAAAACCTAGAGCTTTTTCGAAAAGCCCGGCTTGATATGCGGCATAACCCTGGGCGTAAAGCAGAATCAGAGAGGAGCCGAAATGATCGGCCAGAAGACCGAAACATCGGAGAGCCTGTTCGTATCTTTCTTTTCTGTAGTGTTCGGCGCAGGTCTCAATGGTGGGGATCCCCGGACCCGGAGTAGAGTTGTTTTCAGCGAGCGCGGTTGCATGTCCCCACACGAAAGAGAGACATAGAATCGATATCATGAATGTTGAAAAAAACGATGGTCGACGCTCTAGGGTCTCTAAACATGGTTTAGCGGCCGCGCCTTCCTCCTCTGATTCTTGTTTTGCCGCCCCTTTCGTCGTGCATGTCTCGGAGACCGTTTCTTTCGCGGGTTTGCTCTCGGCTGCGCAGTTGTTTCTGCAGTTTCTCGTCCTGGTGAACACGATTATTCAGTCGTTTTTGTCTGAGAAGGTTGATCAGCTCTTGCTCATCCTCTTTGTCCGGTCGGGTTTTATCTCCATTAACCCCGATGTTTGCCGCGGGATCGGATGAAGTTGAGACCTCACTTTCATCGACCGGACGCGCGCGGATTTCGGTTGTGCCGCTCGTTTTTCTCCGGCCATGGTAGTCCCCGGAGGGTTCTTTTAGAAGCTTTTCTTTTTGGTTTGTATCAGGGTCTTCAACATCGTCGGATTCTTTCTCAGGAGATTCTTTTTTTTGAAAATGGGTTTCGTCCGGAGAGGCTGATTCATCATCTTGGATTGATTCTGTTTTCTGCAGGGGCCGGCGTTCTTTAAGTGAATCGTCGCGATCAAACTTCAGATACCCCGCTGTCCAGGTTGCGGCAAGCGCAATGGCCGCTCCAAAGACGATGAGCAAAACTGATACAGCGACATTTTTCCAGCTAAGGAAAGATTGTTTTCGCAAATGTCCGGATGCAGAACTCGGAGGATCGTCGAATAACTCAAAGGCTTCCTTTGGTGAAGCCGGATCCATTGTTTCGCTGTCAAGGTCGAAATCTACTCTAGTTGCGCTCAGTGCCTTCTTGAGAGAGGTGAGTAAAGCGTCCGGCGGTTCGGGCATTATGGCCGAGCCGAGCAAATCAATGGTTTCCTGGTATGTTTCCATCCGGATCCGGCAGGATTCGCATTCTGCCATGTGTTTTTCCATTTCTGTGCGAAACCCTGGTGAAATGATTTCGTCCAGATAATCATCCATGTTTTCAAAATACAGTTTGCAGTCGGCTTGCAGGTCGTTACTCATGATCCCCCCTTGATAAGCTTTCTCCTTTTCCATCCGATCTTCCTACAAGACCCAGCCTTATCAGTTCTCTTCTCAACGCATCTCTTCCTCTTCGCAGGCGGGATTTGACGGTTCCAACGGCTACATCGCAAACCTCAGAGATTTCATTGTAGGAAAGACCTTGTATGTCGTACAAGTGGACCGCTTCGCGGAAAGGTTCCGCGATTCTTGTAAGTGCTTCGTGTACAACCAACGCTCTTTCCTTGAGGGTCATCATGGTTTCCGGATTTATGTTTTCCTGTGTTATCGATGCATGAGTAGCCGCGGCTTCATGTTTTCTTTTCAACCGGCTTTCCTTTCGGGCCCGGTCTCTGAAGGTGTTCCGGGTGATACTCAAAAGCCAGCTTCCGAAAGGCGCCCTGAAATCGTATGTCCTGATTTTTTTGAAAGCTTTGGTCAGCGCCTCCTGAGATACATCGAAAGCCTCTTCCGTATTTCCGGTCAACACCACGGCTAGTCCGTAAACATTGCGTAAATACCTGGCCGCAAGTATTTCAAATGCTTTTCGATCTCCATTTCGCGCGGCCGAGACGCACCTTCGTTCATCTCGACGGTTCGAAAGATCATAACTTTCCAGGAGATCGCTCACGGTAAATCCTTGTTCGAGAGGCAAACATTCCACACCGTAGGCGTAATCTCCTTTGCTAGGGAAGACGCACCTGCGGAGTGAAAAGTTCCCGTTTTGTCGCGATTGGGTTTCGGAAGGGTAATCAGCCTGAACGCGACGTCTAATAATAACTTTTTCGGGAACATATTCATATAATCTTTCGTCATCTCTCAGGAATGTAGCACAACAGTTGAAAAATGAAGGAGGTATTCATGTATATCAAAAAGCTGTTTGTCCCATTATTAGTGTTGATTATGGCGTCGGCTGGAGCGTGCGGAGATGATTCTTCAGAGTCGGGAGAAAACATCAACGATAATATCGACGGGGGTATTATAGAAGAAGATGGTTTCATAGACAGCGATGCTGATATCGATTGTCTGCCCACGGGTGCGGGTTGTGAAGATCCTTCCGATTGTTGTTCCGGGGTATGTCAGAACAATGTGTGCATTGGTCCCGAAGGCCCATGTCTTGGAATCGGAGAAGATTGCTTGGCTTCGTCTGATTGTTGTTCGGGGCGATGTGAAGAAACTGCTTTGGGAAGAGTCTGTGTTCGCGGTGGATGCATAGTTCTGGGAGATCCGTGTGTTTCGGCTGTGGATTGCTGCTCCATGAACTGTTCGGGCGGATTATGCTCGGACGATGGTTTGTGCAGCGTCATTGGGAGTGATTGCTCGGAAGACGAGGATTGTTGTTCCGGCATCTGCGGAATTGACGGATGCGAAGATCCCGGTTCTCCGTGCAGACCGCTCGGGGAACTTTGCGGAGGAGACTCGGGTTGTTGTTCGGGAGCCTGTCGTGAAATAGAGGGTGAATACAGATGCATTAACCTGAATTATTGCCGGGCCTCGGGAGAAATATGCACAACCGGCGCGGATTGTTGCACGGGTGTTTGCGGAGAGGACGGTCTTTGTCCCTCTTTGGGCGAATGTGCGACCGCGGGAGAGCCTTGTACGGGCTATCATGAATGCTGTTCGGGCGTTTGTTCCGACCCGGGAACCGGTGTCCCGGTCTGCCTGTTTGTTTCCGGTTGTCGTCCGAGACGGGAGGTCTGCCTGAAAGACTCTGATTGTTGTTCAGACATGTGCTCGCCGGAAGGTGACACAGGGGTTTTCAGGTGTGAGAAACAGACTGAACCCGGATGCCAGCCCACCGGAGAACTCTGCTGGGAAGGCATGGCGCGAAATTGCTGCCCGTCTGGGCCGGGTGGAGGGTATGAATTATGCCTCATGACCGCTATAGGAGTCAGGCGATGCTTCGGAGAAGGGGTTCCGGATGAGTGCATCCCGGACGGCGATCCTTGTTCCTTTTCAGACGAGTGTTGCAGTGGTTACTGTCTGCCCAATGAAGAAGGAGATCTTGTTTGCGGCGGTGATTGCGTGCCTGTTGACGGAGAATGCCTCTCAGACATGGACTGTTGCGACGGCTTGATTTGTATAAACGGGATATGCGAACCTCATTTCTCCGATTGCATTGTGCTGGGGGATCCGTGCCAAAACGACGAGGATTGTTGTTCCAATTTCTGCAATCCTGATCTCGGTATTTGTCAGATGGAGATGGACGGCTGATATGATTTGGTTCCGGCCGGTTTCAGGAACAGGGATCCTTGTTTCAATCCCCGCATTCACGGGAGGATATTGCTGCAATCTGATCGAACATGCTCCATCCCGGGTTTTCGTTGTCTTGCTGTGCCGGGCGGGTAGTAGTGGCGCACCGCACGGCGCCGCCTCTTGAAATCATCGATTCTGCATCTATGGTTACAACGGCCTTCTCAGGAAAAGCCCCTGCAAATAGAGCGAGGGCTGATTCCTCATGATCCCGGTCGTCAGAAAAAACAGGCACGATAACTTGTTCGTTTAACACTAGGCTGTTCAGATAAGTGCGAAACACTCCATCGCTGTTTCCGGGCATGGGAACTCGGATGACCTCGAACGGCTCGTTTTCGCTGTTGAATTCAGCGGCGATCACCGAAGCGTTGTAATCAAGGAGCAGGCTGTTTTTCGGGTCATCTTCATATGCGTAATATCCAACCAGTACAAGATTCTGATCCGCAACCATGAGGAAAACATCGACATGACCCGTGGGTTCTCTATCCAAAGGATGAAGCCAGATCGTGTTTCTGCAACCCAGGTACGCGCCGAGTTCCTGTTCAATGCTTTCTATTGAATGCAAGTCATTGAGTTCCTCCGCCGGCCAGGACAAAAAACAAGTGCCTAGACCGTCTGTGACAAGACTGCCGCCGTCCATTTCCAGCGATGACACGTATGCCGGCAGATTGAGGAGATTGGCCATTTTGGAAGGCATGGCGTCATCGTTGACCCTGAAAATGTCATAACGAAACCCCACAATGGCCTGAAACACATCTTCATCCTTGTGCTTTTCGACGAAAAACGGTCCCCAATCTCTTATCCAGTCGCTGTCGAGAGAGCGATCCAATGGAATGAGATTGTACAGATTCGTGGAATGAAAAGAATCATATCCCGTCGGCCTGCCCTCGAGAAAACGAGGGTTTTGGGTTTGAAAAAACATTTCCTCATGCAGCGGATCCTCATCGTATAGAAAATACGGTTCGATCTTGGAAAGATCTATCATGAAAACGGCGTCAAGCGGCGCGTAGTTGATTCGTGACAAACATTCGCAAATGTCCCTTTTTTCTTCCTCTCCGTGGTGGAATATCACCGTGTAAATGTTTGTTTCGCTGATGGTTCTACGGGCAAGATCGCAATAGAAGAGAGGTTCCGTGATCTCCCATGCGAAAAACACGCCTTCGACCGGTTCAAATTCTGCAGGCAGCCGGACTGGAAAACCTGGAGAACCTGTGGTCTCGTAAAACTCTGAATAAGCTTGGCGGAAGCGCAAAAGATCCAGTTCCATGGGGATGGATTCATTAAGACGGTATTCATTTACAATGTAAGAACGTTTGTTCGTATCGTGTGTGTCCGATGTATTTGCTTCGGCAAATTGCGGAATGAAAACAAAAAACAAAAAAAGGAGAAAAAATGATCTGTACATCGTGTTTAAACGCAGAAAGTTCTTTTTTCCGGATATTCCGACAGTTCGAGAATTTCTTCCACAAAAAAGAGCTTAAAGGTTGCAGAATGTTTTTGATGTGAAAACGGGCGAAAAGTTTTTATTTGGTTCCGGGGCGCTTTTGATATATTAAATGGCGTTCTCAAAAACGTAAGGAGTTATTGCTTTTCGCAATGACACCAAAGAAACAGGAGATTTGCATGCTAAATAAGGTAATTATTTGTTGTTTTTCATTCTTTGTTTTGTGCGGTCCGGTTGCATGTGGGGGCGACGACGATAAGAACGGCGAGGAACTCGATGGGGCAGTGGAGGTCGACGGGGATGTGGTTGTAGATGCAGGGCAAGAGCATGACGCGGGGGAAGATCCGGATGCCGGGGAACCGGATGATGATCTATGGATAGGGTCTTCCTGTTCATGTAGCGGCGATGGGTGTGAGCAGATGGGCGTTCCTGTGCCGAACGGCGGGGAGATTCACGGTTGTGAAGAAGTTCCTTCGGATTGGACCGGTGGAGACAAGGCGTGCCTTAGAACTTATGAAGGGCAGGTGGCGAACAATACGTATTTTGCAAACGGCTACTGTTCTCTCATGGCCGTAGCCTGTGATGGGCACGAATTTATATGTGATAACGCTGTCATGGGGGATTACGATGCCATGACCGAATGTCCCCCGGGCACTGTAATGCTAATGGACACATTGATTGTTGAGGTGATGAGTCAAACCGCCACGATTGACAACAAGAATTGCGTAGCCTCGTGCGAGAGCAATGACGACTGCCGTGTTGGAGAAACAGATCCCGTACTGGATAACCAGCCGACCCAGTATGAGTGTATTGATAAAGAGGGCGTAAAATTTTGCTTTGATCCCCGCAATCTTTCCGAAGATTATTCCGCGACAGCTTTTTGAGTCGTTGATTTCTGTTTCCAGGAGGGGTAGTTTGTGAGGTGCGGCCCGGGTGCGGCATGAGTGCGGCTTATACGGGGAAGATGGTTCGGAAATGACAAAAAATACTTTTGGTCGTTGCTGCATGTGCAGAAAAGAAATTCCGTATGAAGCGCAATATTATCGTTGTTCGGTGGGGACGTGCAACCTGGGACGGATCAAGCTTTTGTTTTGCAGCATAAAGTGCTGGGAGGATCATCTGCCCACGGCACGGCACAAGAGTGCTGATTACGTGACGGAATCAGCTCCAAAAAAATCCGAATAACCTATTCCGGCGGGATTAATAGAAAGGCATTTTGTAAATGCACACCCGCGCAAAACACCGGGAAAACATTTCACCGCTTCGATTTTTTCAACCGTGCTTCCGCCGCCGCCCGCAAGGCTGCTGAGACGTTTTTCGAACAACTTAAACTCTTGAGTTCTTTCTGCCTGAGATGGGAGACCATTTTCAATGCTAGGTCCAGGGGGGTTTTAGCGTTTGATACCAGGTTTGCTTTTACCTGGTAGAGCTTCACCCATTCACGCCGGTGCGAGATGTAACGCAGGACATCTTCGGGGGTTTGCGGGTTTTTCGACATTCGAACCACTTCTATTTCGGTTACAAGAGGTGATTTTATGGCTGCCAGGGCGACCATCTTGTTGGAATCGCGAAGAAGAACCGACCGGTGAAAAACATTGCCGGTGATTGCAAGGCGGATTTTTTCGGAAACAGTTAGGCTTTCAATGCGAAGACGACCCGTGCTTTTTTTTCCACTTTCACCTGCTTCGCCGTCATCATCATCATCATCTTCTTCACCGATGTCTTCATAAGCGTGACGAAACTTGAGGTTTCTTTCCTCTTCCAACAGAGCCTGGTCTATCGGGTCATCTTCCTTGGGTTCCATCCCGATGGCCTTGAGCATTTCCCTATACGCCGGAAGACTGAGTTCGAGACTGTTTCTTGCCGCAAACTCGATGCAACGGTTCGCCGTAGACATCCTCGTGTTTCGATTCAGGTAGATTGCTTCAATAATCGAGGGGCAGGAAAGCAGCCTGCGCTCGTTTCTTGCTATGATCTCTATTTCCCCTTCTTGCATCTTCGGGGTGATGAACAAAATGGTCTCATCCGCAACCTTGCTGTTAACAATGACTTTTCGGATGAGATTGGGCCGATTCCATATTCTACGACCCAAGAAATCCAGGACGAAAACGTGAAGTTCTTCATTTTCGACAACAGCTTCCAGGAGTGATTCCGGCAATTCGGACACAGAGCGATCCGCTGCCGTTACCAGTTCAGGAGTGTCTGAAAAATGGAGTTGGTAAAGAGCGGTGACAAGGTCGAACGGCCCAAGCCCCGGCGCCATTCCCTTGGCGGCCATTTTTTTCAAGTGCAAAGGGGCTTTTGGCCCTGTAAGCTTGTAGACCTGGGGTGAGAGTTCCTCCCGGTTAAGCGGTCTTGGTTGAAAACCCATTCCCTCCAACGATTCTCAATCCTCTTCTTCGGTTTTTGCTTCAGCGATAATTTTTTCAGCCAAATTCCCGGGAAGCAACTCGTACTGGGTGAACTTCATAGTAAAGCTTCCCCTGCCCTGGGTGAGGGAGTCTAAATCCGCTGCGTATCGCTGGATTTCCGAAAGCGGAACTTGCGCTCTAATGAGCTGGTTTTTCCCAACAGCTTCCATGCCCAAAACCCGGCCGCGCTTGGAGTTTATATCACCCATAATGTCGCCCATGCATTCTTCCGGACAGACGATTTCCATTTCGTAAATAGGTTCGAGCAGAACAGGATTTCCCTTGGCCACTGCAGCCTGAAAACCCTTGGAACCCGCTGCCTGAAATGCGTAATCGGAAGAATCCACGTCATGATACTTTCCATCCAGCAGCCTTACCTTGATATTCATTACGGGATAACCCGCGATTACCCCTTTTGCCATTCGGTCCAGAATACCTTTTTCAACCGACGGGCGGTAAGTTTGAGGAATGGATCCTCCGAAAATCTTGTCCACGAATTGAAAATAACCGCCGTATGGAAGATCCTTCACATCCACGTTCTCGTCGCCTTGTTCTTTTGTCTTCATCGGCTCCAGTTCAATGTAGCATATTCCGTATTGTCCCCGGCCTCCGCTCTGTTTTTTATGTTTTCCTTCAGTGCGATCTACCTTGCGCGTTATGGTCTCCCGGTATGGCACTCTGGGCAGGTTCATTTCTACTTCGACGCCGTGTCTTTTGAGTTTTTCCACCGATGTATCCACGTGGATCTGTCCCATTCCTCCCATGACCATTTCTCCGAAATCCGGGTCACGTTCGATGCTGAGGGTAATGTCCTCCGCCTTCAGATCGTAGAGCTTGGACCCCAGACGGTCTTCATCGGCCTTGGATTTGGGGCGGATGGCATAGAAGGTCACAGGAGCGGGGATTTCGGGTTTTTCAAAAACCATGTCTCCACCGGCGACCAGAGTATCTCCGGTTTCCGTACTTTTCAATTTCGCCACTGCAACTAAATCGCCCGCCGCGGCGGAAGCAACGGTTTCCCGTTTTTTGCCTTGAAGTACATAAAGCTGGCTGAACCGCTCTTTTTCTTTTTTGCCGGAATTTAAAACATTGGAATCCGCCTTGAGTTTGCCGGTTACGATTCGTAGCATGCTCAACCGACCGATGTCGGCGCCGGCTGTCTTGAACACGAACCCCGAGAAGTCACCGGATTCATCCGCGATACATGAAATATCCTCTTCCCCCTTACGGGCTTTGAACGAAGTTCCGTCCAGCGGGCTGGGAAATGCATCGATAATGAGATCCATAAGCGGTTGTACACCGACGTTTTTCTTTGCCGAACCGCAAAGCACGGGGATGAGATCTCCTTTTCCAATCGCTTTCTTGAGACCAGCGTTGATTTCAGCGGTGGAAAGCTCTTCGCCTTCGAGGTATTTCTCCATGAGAGAATCATCGCTTTCCGCGACCATTTCGATGAGAGCGACCCGGGAGGTTTCGGCTGCATCCTTCAGATCTGCCGGAATATCGCTTTCCACTACTTTTGTGCCGTTTTCCTCGAAAACCAAAGCTTTGTTTTTCATGAGGTCCACGACACCCTTGAACTCTTGCTCTTTGCCGATTGGTATCTGCAAAGCCACAGCTTTTCTGTTCAGATTTTCCTGTATATCCTTCAGCACTGTATCGAAATCGGCTCTCTCCTGGTCCATCTTGCTCACGAACATGGCGCGCGGCAGATTCATGTTGTCGCAAAAATGCCAGGCCTTTTCGGTGTTTACCATTACGCCGTCGGTGCCCGAGATGACGATCACTGCACCGTCGGCCACCCGCATTGCCATCTGTGTGTCGTACATGAAGTCGCTGGCGCCCGGGGTGTCCAAGATATTTATCTTGCACTTGGACCACTCTGCATACCCAATCGCCGCGCTAATGGTGCTTGTGCGCTTGATTTCTTCGGGCTCGAAATCAAAATTCGAGTTGCCTTCATCAACCGATCCCAAGCGGGTTACCATCTTGGCATCAAAAAGCATTGCCTCGCAGAGAGTGGTTTTTCCTGAACCGCGTTGACCGGCGAAGGCCACGTTTCTCAAATCCTTGCTTTCATAAATCTTCATTGCGCCTCTTGTCCTCCCAGGCAGTTATTGTTTTTCTGCCGTCTGCATTTTTTCGACGAACGGCTGAAAGCCGATACCCATATTTTCCGATGTTTCCGGCCCTTCCGGAAAATCAACTCGGAGGGCTCAACATATAAGACTTCCAGCCCTTGAGGGTCAAGCATAAAACCGAAGGATTGATACAGGTTTCCACACGCGATGTGGATCGGTGTCTTAACCGCGGTATCTTGGTCCGAAGATGCTCAAGCGTTTTTTTCATGCAAGAGTCGGAGACCCTTCAGGGTAAGGAAATCGTCGACTTCATCTATATATTTTGAGTTTTTAGCGATCAATCCGGCCAATCCTCCGGTAGCGAAAACTTTGCAGTCTCCAAAGTTCAATTCTTTCATCGTGCGCTCCAGTAAGCCGTCTACGAGGCATACATAACCATAGACAAGACCGGATTGAATGCTCTCCACCGTCGATTTGCCTACAACACTCGGCGGTTCTACGACAGGCACCCGCGGAAGTTTGGACGTATTTCGATAAAGCGCATCCGCGCTGATATGAAGCCCAGGGGCTATTACTCCGCCCAGATATTCTCCGCGCTCCGATATTACATCGAGGGTTGTTGCAGTTCCGAAATCAACTACGATGCAAGAAGTTTTTACGGTTTCAAATGCTGCAACCGCATTTACTATTCTGTCCGCGCCCACTTCTCTGGGGTTGTCCAGCTTTATCGCCATGCCCGTCTTTATTCCCGGTCCCACCACCAGCGGGGCAAGACCGAGATAATCTCTCATGAGCTTCACCATGACGTCTTGAAGCGGTGGAACCACGCACGCCAACACCCCATGGCTTATTCGGGTTTTATCGATTCTTTCCAGTTGGAACAACTGCTCCAGCAAAACTTTGTGTTCGTCCAGGGTGCGGGTCTTATGGGTGCGGATGCGCCAATGAGCGATCAGTTCCGCGCCGTTGAAAATCCCCATCAGCACATTCGAATTGCCCACGTCCATGGTGAACAACATGATCAGCTCCGAAAAGTTTCTCGCTGTCTCGCCGGGCTCGTCAGTCCTTCAGCCCGAACGGCGGGTATTCATTCCGCAGCCAGTTCGCAAAAAACATTATTCTCAAACGATGTTGTTTGGTTTTTCGGATAAATTCGAACCAAGACCTCGGAAAGCGACCGGTGAAAAGTACTGCCCATGAACCGAGGAAACCCAAAATGGCGGCCCATATGCTGTAGAAAATGTGTACGAAAAAAACCGGAAAGATGACGTAGAAACTAAAGAACAGCCACAAGCGGCTGCTTTTCTCCGGATAGGGAACGTCCAGGTCCAGACCATACTCTTCATCGTGGATGCTGAACTTGGGGTACCCGAGGGTCATCACATCAGAGTATCCGCTTATCCGCAATTCATACCTTGCGACCTTGCGCATGAACTCCCACCATTTCTGTGGAAACTTGCCGGTAAAAAGAATCACCCAGAAGGTAAGAAAGCCCAAAATGCCTTTCCACATCCCGAGCAGTCCGGCCCAGAAAAAATGGGGTATCAGCATAAAAAAGCCGATGAAGGGCAGCACGGTGAAAAAGAGCGCTTGCAAACGATTTCCGTTTTCAGGATACGGCATGATCAGCCGCACGGGATGACTCCGATCGTCGGGCTGATCGCTTTGGGGCGCTCCACCGTATGGTCCGCCCGGGCCGCCCGCGGGAGGCTGGGAATATCCGCCCGGTCCTCCCGGAGCCGGAGCGCCGTACGAAGGAGCAGGAGCTGCGCCCGGAGGAGGGGCCGCGCCCGGAGCCGGAGCGCCGTACGAAGGAGCAGGAGCTGCGCCCGGAGGAGGAGCCGCGCCCGGAGCCGGAGCGCCGTACGAAGGAGCGGGAGCTGCGCCCGGAGGAGGAGCCGCTGCGCTGGGTGTCGGTGCTGCAGCCGGTCCAGGAGCCGGAACAGGCGACATCGCTGGAGCGTTCCCCTGCGAAGCTTGTTCGGCTGATGCTTGAGGACTCCAGAACAGGGTCTTTTTCTGTTGGGGTGCGCCTTGCTGAGACAAGGCGTGTCCGCATGATGAGCAGAATAATGTGCCTGCTTCCAAAACAACTTGGCACTTGGGACAATTCATTTTTGATACCTCCTGGCAGTCGAAATGAAACGATGTCAAAATAATTCCGGCAGCGTAAAGTCGGCCAAACATACCACAAAAAATGGGAAACCGAAGATGAAAATCACAAATTGGCGTGATTTCTGAAAGTATGGTTTTTTAAGGAAGAATGGAAGTGTTTTGCCGCAGTTAATGCCGAAAGCGGTTTTTAGAAGAATACACGGGATTTGTAGTGAGCCTGGAAAAATACATACCACAACCTCATTTAAGGCCGGTGGCCTATTTTAAGGAGGAACTCCCGTGTGAAGGTAGCCTTCCTTCATGGGCGGTCCATACGAAGCCTCGTGCCGAGAAAAAACTAACTGCTTTCCTGGAAAGGGAGGGAATACACTACTATTTACCGACAAGTTTGAGACAGCATGTCTACGGATCGCGTGAACCCAGAATGAATTGGGTGCCGCTTTTTCCAGGATATGTCTTTATTTTGCAACAAAGCCTATCACGCAGTCTTTTGTATCGCTCAAATGCAGTAGTTAAATTCATTGATGTGGATTCCCCTATCCATCTTTATGAAGACCTTCGAAATGTGTGGTTGGCATTGTCACACAAGCCGGCTGAGGTCGAGCTGGCCCTGTACAAGCCGGGAGCACCTGTAGAGGTGCGTTCCGGACCGCTCAAGGGTGTTATGGGCGAAATCATCGAGACGGGCAGAAAGAAAACCAGGCTGATCATACACGTCAGGTTTTTCGAACGTGCAGTGTCGGTTGAAATCGACGCAGGTCGGGTTCGGCCGATTTGAGAATTGATTCAAATGCTTTGTTCCTAATGGTTTGTGTTGTAGAAAGGCAAAATGAAAAACATCATGGAAAAAAATGAAGTGAAAGTTGTGCTTGTGACCGCGCCTGCGGGTGATCGGGCACTGGAATTGGCAAAGGGAATCCTGGAATCGGAAACCGCTGCGTGTGTAAACATTATACCGAGTATTCGTTCCATCTACAGGTGGGAAGGCAAGGTTTGTGATGATGAAGAAGTTTTGCTTGTCATCAAGACTGTTTCCACCGGCGTGGAGGCCCTGAAGCGGGAAGTTGTGTCGAAACATCCTTACGAAGTGCCTGAGTTTGTTGTTTTGGATGTTAGTGGTGGACACGCTCCTTACCTGGATTGGGTTAGGGATTCGGTACGCAGGGACACTTGACCCGTTCGATTTTCGTTATAGAAAGATTGATCGGAGTTTTGGGGCGATCTGCGATTTTTTAAACCATCTTGAGTTTCAGCGCCATTGGTCTACGTACGCGGTGATGGCTTCTGCGACTTCATCCTGAATAGCGCGATAGGGAGCGTGCGAACCCTTGAGGTCGTTGTGCAGGATGGCGAAGATCACTACGGGACGGTTTTTTCGGTCAAGCACATAGCCGGACAGGGTTGAGACATCTCTCAAGGTTCCGGTTTTGGCTCGTACACGGCCCTCAGCTCTGGAGCCTTTGAAACGTGAGGCGAGAGTTCCGTTTCTTCCGGCTATAGGAAGAGATTCAATGAGGTTTTCCTGGAGCCAATCAAGGGTCGAAACCCGCTGAAGAAACATCACAATGTCCCGGGGAGTGATCGCCGTGTCGGCAAAAAGACCCGAACCGTTTGCCAGTACATATGCATTTCTTTTTACTCCGGAGCGATCCAATAGTCGCGAAACGACTTCCAACCCTTTTTTCGTTGTTCCCGGTGCGCCTGCCGTCTCCGCTCCCACGACTTTGAGAAGTTGTTCGGCGTAATGATTGTCGCTGAACATGTTCATGTGGGTGATCAATTCCTGCAACGGTTCGGATTCATGTTTCGCCAGAATATCCACGTTTTCCGGCATTCTACCCCTTTTGACGGATTCGCCCACAGTTATGCCCCTTGACTGCAGAAGTCTTCTCATTGTTTGACCGGCGTACATGCATGGGCGCAAAACTCTTCTTCTCACACCTACCTGGGATGACGAGGAATTGATCAGCCCGCGGGTGATTACATGGAGAGCCCCGTCCTTATTATTAGCGGCTACTGTCAGCCGGTTTCGTTTCTCGTGGCATTTTACAGCGGAACTCACGATCAGGTGATCCGACGGAGGCGTTACGCGTACTTCACCCCTGCAGCCGTTGTTGTCTGCCGGGCTGATTTCAACAGTGACTGTATTTCTGTTTATGGATAATGCTCCCGTAGGCGCAATGTATGCTGCCGACGAGGGACGGCCGAACCCGGGTGGAAATCTTTGGCTGTCAAAATAATAGTCATCAATCACGATTCCTTTCGGAATGTTCTTTACGCCTTTTTCCGAGAGGGTTTGAATCATTTCTGAGAGATCTTGGTGGCGGAGGGATGGATCACCCCTTCCCTGCAAAAACAAAGGTGTGGTAAGAGTGTCGCCTTCGATACTGCCGGCAAGCACGGTCTGGAAGCGGAACTTGGGAGTAAGTTTGCGCAAGACAGCGGCCGCGGTCAGTAGTTTCATGCATGAGGCCGGATGAAAACGGCGAATACTGTTTCTGGCGAATATGACCGGACCGTCGAGCAGTTTCACGTGTATGCCGAAAGATCCTGTTTGCGCATGTTTGCTCCGGTGAATTCGGCGGAGTGAATTTTGAAGATTCTTTCTTGCCTTAAGTTCTCTTTTCGAATCGGGCGAATCTTTTCTTCCAGGGGCAGCTGATGATTGGGTGGAAGAATGGAGGGGCGGGAAAGCAAACAGGATGAAAAAAAGAAAAAAAACTGCAAATGTTCTATGTTTTCTGGTCATGATCCTGCTTGTCGAAGTTTTCGTTCTTTCTTTTGTCTTTTCTTGGCTTCTCGCATTTTCTTTCTTCTCATTCTTCTCTGTCTGTGTTTTTCGGCAAGTTTTCGCTCGACCCCCACCAAACGTTTGATAATTGGGTAAGAAACAAGAGCAACTATTGTGGCGACGACCAAGCTCCCGGCCCACAATACCCAAGCTATACCGGCGAATTCGACTGCTGTAAGGCGGATGGTTTCAATCAGCGTTCCCGGTCGAAAAAGTGAGATTTCAGATAATGCGTGGATGAAGGCTTTTCCACGTTCAACATCGGCATCAATAAAAAGCAGACCTACCTGGTAGTTGAAATAGTAGATGGGCACCAAGGTCAGCGGGTTGGTAATCCATGCGAGAGCGGCTGCAATAAGCCTGTTTCCACCTACGATGTGAGCGAAAAGTGCGCCCAGTGCCATCTGAAAACCCACGGTAGGAGTCAATGCCACGAAGAGTCCTACTGCAAAACCCAGAGCGATCGTGTGAGGAGTGCCGGTGTGCGCTATCAACCAGGCCACAAATCTTCTGTACAGCTTTTTTTTCCCCTTGGACCCGTTTTTTCTGTCTTTTCTATAGTTGTCGGTTCTATCGGTTCTTTTGTAGGTACCACTGGTTTCATCTGTGTTCAGATCTTCTTCTGCGTCTTCGTCGTGGAGGTCTTCATCGTCAAGATCTTCATCGTCGAAATTCGGATTTTTAATCTCCTTGTGATGCGGATCGGAAAAGCTCCGGTGGATGGACTCTTCCTGGGCATTGCCGAGTGGGTTGTTCGCCTTTTTGCTCTTTTCTTTGGCCATGGAACGCATTTGGGTCCACTAAGATAGTGAAACGGATGATCTGCTTCAATATTTTTGTCAATCAGGATTTACTCTTTTTGAGCAAGCCTTCAAGTGAAAAATTTTTTTTAAACCGGTTTCCCCCGATTGAACCGGGATAAGTGGGAAAAAAACACTCTTTGAAATCGAAATCGTTCAGGTTTTCCATGGAAGTTGATCATGGATGGAGTCTGTTATATTTGTACGTCTGAACAATGTTGATCAAGGAGCGGTTTTTGACGCCTTCAAAAAGAGGAAATAAAAGACAATCCCGCGAAAAATCCATTCGGCAAAAAACCACTATGCCCGAAAAAGGTTCCAAGCGAATGGACAGCGGTGGAGACTCAAAAACGGAAGAAGATGAACTTTTTCCGGGTGAAGATGATTCCGATGATGAACTCGACGAACAAGATCTTGAATTGGATGACGTGGATGTGGAAATAGCGGATGACGATACCTCGGACGGAGATTACCCCGATGATTCAGGGGATAATGTCAGCGCGATTGCTTCGGATTATGGAGATTTGGAGGATGATTCAGGATCCTTGATTCCGTCGGGATCTCAGGTTTCAGCAACCGGCCGAAGTCTTGTCAGGTTCGATCCGCTTACCGCGTATATACAAGAGATCCGAAGGTATCCGCTCCTGTCCAGGGAGGAGGAGCATGAATACGCAGTAAAATATCGCGAGGAGGGTGACCTGGAAGCAGCGCGCCGTCTGGTAACCGCGAATCTACGTCTTGTTGTAAAAATCGCACATGAATATCGCAGGGCGCACCAGAATCTCCTGGATCTTGTCCAGGAGGGCAACGTAGGCCTAATGCAGGCGGTCAAGAAATTCGACCCCTACCGCGGAATCAAGCTAAGCACATATTCCGCTTGGTGGATTCGAGCATATATCCTCAAGTTCGTTCTCAATAACTGGCGGCTCGTCAAGATAGGCACAACCCAGGCGCAGCGGAAGCTTTTCTTCAACTTGAAGAAGCAGAAGCGACAGTTCGAGCGGATGGGTATAAAGCCTGTTCCCAAGGTAGTGGCAGAGGCGCTTGATGTTTCTGAAAAAGAAGTTGTAGAAATGGAGAAACGCATGGCCGCACCGGATGTTTCTCTTGCCGCTCCGGTGGGCGCCCAGGATTCTTCTGTGCCCCGTACCTACCTGGATCTGCTTTCAGATGAAGACCTCCAACCGGATGAAGAGGTGGAAGGAAGCGAATTCCGGGAGTTGCTCAGATCAAAGTTGGATGTTTTTGCACGAACTCTCAAGGGTCGCGATGCCATCATTTATCGCGAACGCCTAATGTCCGACAAGCCTTTGACCTTGAAACAAATAGGAGATCGTTACGGTGTGACTAAAGAGAGGGCGCGGCAACTCGAAAAGCGCCTCCTTGAAAAGCTTCGCGACTATCTGAAACAAGAGATGGGGGAAGCTGTGGAAGTGGCTTTGGGCATTGGAAATTAAGGTTTGTTTTTTATGACACCCGCCCGGAAACAACCTGAGCGATCCGCGGAAAAAAGGGGAAAGTCGAAAAAGGCCGATTCTTCGTTGAAACACCAGGTACTCCCAGGTGGAATACTATACGTCGTGGCGACTCCGATAGGAAACATGGAAGACCTTTCAAACAGGGCAAAGCGTGTTTTGGGCGCCGTTGACCTGGTTGCTTCGGAAGACACCAGGTCCGTGGGAGTTTTTCTTTCCCGGTTGGGAATCAAGGCAAGGCAGACCTCTCTTTTTGAGGGAAACGAAATAAGGAAAAGCGAGGAAATCATCCGGATGCTCGAAGAGGGCGATTCAGTGGCTCTTGTTTGCGAAGCCGGCACTCCCGGGATTTCAGATCCCGGATCATATCTTGCCGCGGCTGTCTGGAATGCCGGTTTTTCCGTGACTCCGGTGCCGGGACCCTGCGCAGCTGTTACAGCACTCAGCGCCTCGGGGTTTTTGAATCAAAAATTTTTTTTCGAAGGTTTTCTTCCGAAGATCCGTTCCCGGAGAAGAAACAGGTTGGAAAAACTGTCCCGGATAGATGCAACTCTTGTCTTTTACGAAGCGCCTGGAAGGCTGGGTAGAACACTTGCTGAAATGACCGAACTTTTCGGGCCTGAACGTCGTGCTGTAGTTGCCAGGGAACTTACTAAGTTATACGAAGAGTTTTCCAGGGATACGTTGGAAAACCTCTCAAAGCAATATGCAAACAATCCGCCCCGGGGCGAGGTGACCTTGCTGGTAGAGGGTTTCATTGCTGACGAACGAATATCTTCTGAAGAACTCGACGCTCTCATACTTGATGGGCTGAAAGAAGGCGGAGAAAGCTCCAGCCGACTTGCTGCCAGGCTGGCCGGTGAAAGCGGTTGGCCCAGGCGAAAAGTTTATGAAAGAGTGCTCGAGTTGCGTGATTGTGATTAGGGGAGGTCGTTAGAATTTCACGCTTAACCTGAAACGAAGCGCCTGCGCTGTTTTTGCATTTTGATATGTACCGTACAGCGAGCGGGGGAAGTTCATTGCGCCGAGAGGGAAAAAGACGCCGTAGCTCAGGCCCACGATAAAGCCGTGAGGGAGGTTGCGGTACTCCACGTCTGCATCCAGTTCTATACCGTACCAGCGTTTTTGGCCGGGGGTGGCCAAGGGTTCGTTCGCCATGCTGAAAATCGCATCGGCCCGAACCCCGAGATGGGGCGAAATATTGTACATTAAAGTGGGCTTGTAATACGTCGCGTTGTGGACGGTTCCCATGAGTTCCCTGAAAAAGATCAAGTCTACATAGTAGCTGGGATCAAACGCGAACAATGTGTTGTATTTATCATGCCTGTTCAGGGGAAGAGGCGATATCCTTCCGTAACCTGCGGTTCCATCCGCGGCGGCCACGTTTTCATCTCCCGACGCGGAGCCCACTTCGACGCGAAGCACGAGATCGTCATTTAGGAATTTGTATTGTGAGCGTAGAACAAAACCCCACTGGATCAAGCTAAGAGATTCCTGTCGGCCGGCATCTGCAAGGTTGTTGATTTTTCCTCCGACCAGGGCGCCTTCGAATTCAACCGACAAGCTCTTCCAATTGAGCCGGAACCAGAGATCCGGGATCAATGCCCATGCGTCTCTTCTCACAAGGTTCGAAGCGTAGTAACCAGCGCTTGCATTCGGATCGAAGTCGGTGTTGAGCGATAAATCTGATTTTTGTCGGCGGAACATGCCGTAAAACCCGTAGTTAAAAACGATTTTACCCTGGGCGAGACGTTCGCGTACAACTGAGGGTTCGTCTATTCTCCCGATTGCGAGTACGGCCTGATGCACATCGTCGCTCCCGAAAAGATCCACGGGTTGGCCGGAGGAGGTCTTTGAAAACTCATCCGTTATCGATGTGTCCGGACCCCGGGCCGCGAAATCATAACCAATGGCTACAGTAAGATCTATGCCGGGAATGCGGGAAGAAAACATGACCCGGTCGACGATATTTCCATAATCCGAGTCAAGGCAGTAGCTTGCGTTGTGATCAGGATCCACCGACCACATGGATGCCTCGCGGCACCTGCCGGAGTTGTGAAACATGCCCAGACCCCAATGGCTCGGCATGCGTCCCGCTTTTATCTGTCCTAGCGGCGTCATGACCTCTGCCCATGCGTGTTTTATACGAAGTGTGTCCCTGACGGTGTTTGTTCCACGCTCTGGGATCGTCTGCGTGTACGAAAAGAACGGAAGGCGATGGTCTTGGGGGCCGAACGCGAAACCGCTTGGCGTGGTTCCCATCACCATGTTGTCGAACACGTCCATTGTCATGTGGACGCGAACTGTGTTGTGAACGTTCAAAATCGGCTCCAGGCGAAGACGCATGTTCGAAGACCAGAACATCTTCTGGTTTTTCAGATGACGCGTGCCTTCATAAGCCGGGTTGTTAAGATACGGGGGGTGCGGGCTGGAACCGGTCTGCCTCAAATCGAGATGCGGCTTGTAAAACATGGTGGTCCGGAACCTGAAGTAGCCGTCCATTTCAAGGAACTGCATGGGACGTCTTTTACCCCATTCCTTGGGAGGGATGGGTTTCGGACCCTTATCTTCCACTTCTTCCGCTGCTTCCACTACCTTGGGTCTATCTTTTTTCTCTTCTCTTTCTTCGCCGGGTCTCATTGGACCCGATCCGGCTCCGAATTGAGCCCACGCAGATGCTGTCCCCAGCAAAAACGCTGCAATCCATGAGAAGAAAACCCACGGCGTTTTTTTAAGAACTGATATTTTGGGAGGGGATGTAGCGTTGGTTTTATTGATCATGGTAGTTAAACAAATCCTTGTTTTCGTGTTCTAAAAAAAAGTTTCGAATGTCGGCTTCAGCCCTATAAATCAAAGGTTGATGAAACCTGCAACGGTAAAACCGCTTCTAACTGATGCATGAGCTAAGCGACAGCCCAAGAGCAAAAAGTAACGGCACTATACTTTCATGGTTTTCCTTGCGTCAAGGAGTGATCTGAAACGAATGCGGTTGGGTTCGGGAAAGAAATACTATTTTGCATACAGGGATCCGGCGACTGGTTTTCGGTCTTATTGCCCCGGAAGATCATTTACCGAGGGGTATTTCTTTATTTCTTGGCGCGCGATTTTCCAAGCTTTTTGAACGATCCAGGAGAGAGATCGGTCTTGCCGTGCAGCTTCTTCCTGGATTTCCAGGAGCATGGATTCCGGGAAATAAAGGCTCTGTTTTCTCTTGTCAGTGGATTTTTTGCCGTTGCTCGTCATGTCTTTCCCTTCCGTTGGTTTTGTTCAGGTGCTTCTTTGTCTGTGTGTACAAAACGCACTTGTGTGGAATGGTAAACTTCGGTGGGAAAGGTGTCAATCAGAAAATTCAATGCTTTTTTATGCTCTTCATCTTTTCAGTGAGCATACATCCAATCCCAGGTTTTAACTGGCGATAAGTATAAGGAAGTTCTATGGACAAGCATTTCATTATGTACTATAAAATGCCATTGTGCATTTCAGTGGTTGTGGTTTTTTTTTGCACAATGCGCTGTCGGAGAGACCTGTTCGTAATGGCTGGTTAAACGTTAAGATTGAGAGGGTCAGATCATGCAAAGAATTGGAAAATTGAAGTTGTTTTGTTGGCTTTTACCCTTTGTTTTGAACTTTGCCGCGTGTGGGGGCAAGGAAAAAACGACCGACGATCCGGACGGAGCCCTGCCTGACGGAGCCGAGATCGATGGAGGCGAGCAAGATATCGACGCCGACGTGGAAGATGGTTTTCCGGTAGGTTCGGAGTGCGCGGAAAACGGTGAATGTTCCGGGCCGGATCCGGTGTGCTTACAGGAAGACATAGCGCCGCTGGCGGCTTTTTCCGATTCCGACAATGACATCGCCCGGGACCTTGCCCGGTCGGTGGTTATTCCCATGCCGGATTCATACTGTTCAAACACTTCTCCTTGTGCGACCGACGCGGATTGCGGCATCGGCGGGCGCTGTTTTCTTCCCCTTGTAGACGTCGACGAAGAAGAATACGCATCCCTGGTTTCCGCTCTTCCCTTGTCGGAAGAAGAAGAAGAAATCCTTGTGGGTTTTCATTCATACGGACAGTGTCTCAAGCCTTGTGAAAGCGACGAGGATTGTGTCCGGCCGGGATACCATTGCGCTGTTCCACTGGAAGACTTTCTGGTTCTCGTGGAAAGCATCGGCGCCCGCATGGAGACCTATTGCATCGGAGAACCTGTCGACCCGTGCGATCCCGACCCCTGCGCAAACGGAACATGCATCGACAACGAAGACGGAACTTTTTCTTGTGATTGCGATGAAGGCTGGACCGGTGAACTTTGTGATATCGAAGATCCCTGTCAAGACGATCCTTGCGCAAACGGCGTTTGTATCGACAACGGGGACGGAACATTTGACTGCAACTGCGAATTCGGCTGGACCGGTGAATTCTGCGACGTGGAAAATCCTTGTGAACCGAATCCCTGTGCAAACGGAACGTGCGTCGACAACGACGACGGAACTTTCACATGTGATTGCAACGAAGGCTGGATCGGCGACCTCTGTGATGAGGAAGATCCTGACATGGTGGAGTATTGCGACATTGTTTACGAAGTCACGGGAACTTTCAGGGTGAGCGACGCTCCCATGAGTTGCGGTGATGTATCCAACACCATGACCGAAAACTCCACTGTTCCCGATTTTGACGACGATCAAACCACCCCATTCACCCCTGCTGATTTCCCAAAGGCTTTTATGCGGCTTCGGTTTCCGAACGATGGAGGAAATCCCGGGCAAGGTCCGGTTGGCTTGGTGGAATACTACCTTCCCATAGAGTTTACGGTGAATTGCACGGGCGCAACAGTGACTACGGATGTGGATCATTCAGTGGGCCTTTTGGAGATGAGCGGGTCTCCCCCCGATGTGCAGCCTTCTCCGAATCTCTACCGCCCCTGCCAATCTTGGGCACTCGGCCAACTTTCAGGCACTACCCTGGATTGGAGCGAGTGTGATGTTGTACCTCCCGAAACAGGCACCGATTGGTCGCATGAAGACGCTCAAGCTCAACCAGGAGACACCACCACGGCTTGCGCCATGAGAATGTCGGTCTGGGGGCATGTGAACTGCGACGGATGGGCATGCGGATTCGTCCCAAACCGGGGAAACCAGCTCGAAACATGGGACCAGTTTTTGAACAACTTCACCTTCAGCTCAACTGATTATGCAGACGCTACGTTTTCCATGGCAGAGGTCCAGGTGCCTGAATCCACGAGCGCGAACAACACCCGTACATGGGTCACCATTGATCTGGCTGAGCCGATTTTCATGGAATGCGGAGTCGTAACACAGCTCACCTGTGACCAACCCCTTCCCTGATCAGCCCTTATCGCGAGTGCGGATCTTTTAGCCCGAAGCAGAAGCGAATAAAACCGGATGGTTGTAAAACCGCAAAAGTGAAGAATGGCCGCCAAGGACACAAATAGCTTTTTCGTCCACCGAAGCAGCGCTTTG
>SLPX01000353.1 GCA_007131745.1 Myxococcales bacterium | reverse complement strand
GGGTTTCCATCCAGGGTCGCCGGGGTGAACTTGAATCCCCGCACGGCTTCGAGAGCGGCTTCGTCAAAACCGTGTCCGGCCTTTTCCGGGACTTCCGCTTCGGTCACCTTGCCTTTTTCATCTATGACGATGACCAGCTTAACGTCGGCCGTCAACCCTTCGGCCAGTGCATCCGGAGGATATACTGCTCTTACTCGAGATATCACTTCCGGCATTACCAGTCGATCCTCCAGGGGTTTCTTTTCCCCGGATTCCGGTTGTGCGCGACCATGTGATGTGAGTGAAAAAAACAAGGTGACAGCGGTCAACAAAGGGAGAAAAGTCGAATGTTCCACCCGCTTGAACAAAAGAGGCAGCAGTCGACAGAGTTTTTTGACAAGTCCTTGAGACATCAAATTTCTTCCTTTGGAAGTGTTTATCATCAGAACCCGTCCGCGTCTTCCAGCCGGAACGTGTATCGGTACCTGATCTTGTGGACCATGGTATTTCCGTCCGATCCTACAGCCGGTTTGAAGCGGGCCTGCATAAGGGCTTTTCGGGCCACCTCGTCAAGACCGTGGCCCAACCCTTTAAGCACCTTGACTTCAACAACCCTGCCGTCCTTCCCTATTGTAACCTCGAGAACAACTGTTCCCTGTATGCCACGCCTTCTTGCAGCATCCGGATAAGGCAGAACCGGAACGTTCACAGGCCGAGGCAAGGTTTTCACCGTGATTGGTTCACGTTTTTTCGGCTTCACCTTCTTCGGCTCCGGTTTCTTTTCCGGTTCGGGAGTGGTTATCTTGGGTATTTCCGGTGGTTCGATATCAGGATCGCCCAGGGTCGTATCTCCCAGGGGCACCGCGATTCCATCTCCTCCAAAAGAGTGTTCACTCAGCCCGGCCTTTGTAAGGTCCAGGACTTTTGGGGGAGGCGTTTCTTCGCTGGGAGGCCGGCGCTTGGGGCGCGGCTTGGGTTGCTCGGGTTCCGGACGTGGAGGAGGAGGTTTCCTCGGTTCGGGCTTTTTCACAGGTTTGAACTCGACCTTCTTTTTTTCTTTCTCCTTGTATACTTCCCATCGGCGGGTTTCTGTTTCCAGGTTAGGCCGGATGCGCAAAAGCGCGGCATACGCAACGCCGTGGGCCGCGATCGAGAGCCCTATGGCTATACCGAGCCTTCTGTTCATTCAGGAAAACTCCCGCTCTTTTCAAATCCGGCTTAACGGATAGGGACAATTTTTTTCGTCAAACCTTTCCACCCGGGCCGAATCATGGGGGTGGAACCGTATCCACCTTTTCAATATTGAAAGCGAACTCCTCTATGCCCATATCCTTGACCACGTCGACGAGGTGCATCACGTCTCCATGGGGAACTTCCCGGTCTGCTGCAATGATCGCCTGCAATTTTCCTTTTTGACCGTCCGGACCCTCTGTCCGAGTGATTTCTGCAACCTGCTGTCGTAGCTGATCTCTAAGTCTCTGGTAATCCGTTTCCACGCCGTTTAGATAGAGTTTTCCATCCTTGGTCATGGTCAGTGAAATCGTTGTGATCATCGCGGGCTTGCTGTGCGCTACCTTGGGCAGTTTCACCCTGACGGCCTGATTCATCAAGATGGGGGTCGCCACCATGAAAACAAGCAGCAACACGAGAGCCGTGTCCACCAAGGGGGTTACGTTGATGCCCCTTATGGTTTCGTCGTCACATTCTGTGGAGTCCCATCCGATCATGAAGACTTTTCCTCTCTTTCAGCACTGCCGGTTTGGGAGGCATTCCTGTTTTCGGCCTTGATGTGAGCGAGTATCATCCGTGCCGTGGTTTCGGTGCGCGTCATTATTCCCCGGATTTGTCGCTGGAATATGTTGAAAACTATCACCGCGGGAATAGCCACTATCAAGCCAAGGGCCGTGGTGACAAGCGCTTCCGAAATTCCGTACATCACTGATTGCATATTGGGGCTTTCCGTTACTGCAAGTGCGTAGAAAGCCTTGATGATCCCGGTTACCGTGCCGAAGAGGCCCAGGAAAGGAGCGCTGTTGCCCACTGTCCCCAAAAAGGCCAGGTTCCTTTCGAGCGAAAGTTTTTCGCGGATCCTGGCGCTTATCATGGCTTCTTCCGCTGATGCCGCGCCCCTGTGGATCTCTTTCAAACCGTCCAAGGCCACCGCTGCTTCCACACCCTGCTTTTTTTCCAAAAACCCGGTTGCACCTTCGATGTCTTCGTTGTCCAAGAAAAATTTCAGTTTCTTGACCATTTCATCTATATCGTCTTTTTTCTTTTTGCGAAAAAAGAGGCCGCGCTCCACCATGATGCCAATGCTTACCGTCGAGGCGAGCACCAAGATCCAGATCACCCACTCGACACCCACAAGCGCAAGATTTTCAAAAAAAGTTTGAAGGCCCATCAGTTTTCCCTTGGGTTTGAAAATTCGTTATTATTTTTGATTCAAAACTCAGCTTAGTGTATGAGTGAAAAATTCAAGCGCAAGTGTAATTTTGGGATCTTGGAAAAACAGCCTTCATTTGCATGCATCTGCATACATCTGCATAATGATGCATCATTCATTCGGTTTATTTGCCGATGCTTCCGCATGTTACGACCGAACCGGCAAGAGCCACTATGGTAGCGATGTTTTCGCCGCGCACCTTCAGCACTTTGATTGCTTTGTCCATTTCCCCTTTGTCCAAATAAATACCCTCGCAGGAAAGACAGTGTTCTATGTGTATCGGCCCGAGGACCGCCACGGAGAGTTTTCCCGCACACGCGGGACAAGGTTCTCTTACCGTTGTCGGGGGTTTGAAATCCTTTTTGTCCGATTCCTGGATGATTTTCCGCAGATCCGCGAGTTGCCTTTCTGATTTCAGGCTCAGATCGCGGATTTCATCCTTGTCCAGCCAGAGACCTCCGCAGTCGGGACATATATCGACTTCAACTTTTTGTACCATCTGGGGGATCATGTCATGTTTGCATTTAATGCAGATTCTGGTTTCAGTCATTTGCTGTTTTCCTTGTGTCGGAGTTTTGTATAGCCGAACAACAATAACAAAAAAACGAAAAATCCTGGAATGCTTCCCGAACCCGGTCCAAAAGGACCTCCGTATCCGCAGTTGCATCCTCCCGCTCGGGAGCCTTCTTCAAACACTTTCTCTTCGGGTACTTCGTCCGCGTCTACTATCTTGATCGCTTTTTCCACCACGGTTGATTCTCCGCCCGGAGAGGTCACGATCAAGTCCCGGTATCCTTTTTCCGCGTTAATGGATGCTGTTCCGATAATCACGATGTGCCTCTCGGAAAGAAATTGTGTGATTGCACCGGATACCAGGTCGCCGGAAAAATCGATGGCTATTTCCGTGCTGTCAGCGAATCCGCTTCCGTGAAGATTCAGAAGCTGTGACTGTTCTCCGCGCACGATGTAAGCCGGGTCCACTCTCTCGATGTGCGGCGCGGGTAGAACTCGATCAATGGAAAATGTGTAGTGAGCCGGATCCCAGGCACTGTCATTGGGATTGTATCCTTCGGGCGCCAAGTGACACACCACCATGACCATTCTGTCCATGACTCTGCTTTCCATTACGAGGTCGCCCCTGGATTCTTCGTCCAGTTCCATATCATGGTGTGTAGTATCCAGGCCGTGGGCAATCTTCATGACCGTTACGTACCAGGAAACGTCCTGCTCGCCGTCAAACCGGAAACGTACCGGAAAGTCGGATGCATCGTCTACATCCAAAGTAATATAGTTGCAACCGTTCGGCATCGGAAGAAACTCTTGCTCCGGGGTTTTTTCGTGGATGGGTAAATCCGCGGTTTTCAGCTCCCGGATTTTTCCTACTTCGCTGTCCCAAAGGCGGTAGGTGCCCTCCATGTGTTGCCCGTCATCGTCCCTGCCCGCGAAAAAGCGGTAGCGGCCGAACTTTTTCACCATTTCCGAAAAACCGCCTCTTTCGGCCAGCATTTCATCTATCACGTCAAAATAATGAGGGTCGTTGTACATGACTTCTTGGACGGTGCCCTCCCACACCATTCGAAGCCAGGCCATGTCACTATCGCCGTACATGTGAGTCAAAAACGAGGCCCAGAACATGCCTCCGTACTCGTAACCGTCCGAGCCGCCGTACCTCATGTATTCCAACGGCCGGTGGGCGTTGCGTTGAAAAACATGGATCATGTACATTTTTCCAATCCATGACATGTAGTTAATGCGGGTTTCGACAAACGAAGCGGTGTTTTCCATGAAAGCTACAAGTTCCAGTGCATCCATGGACACCTGGCACGCGTGGTTGAATTCGTGCGCCACCAGGCTCAGCATGCCGGAATATCCCACCCTCGTGTTCAAAACTATGTACGAAAAAGCATCCGTGTGAGGCGTGTCCGGGTTAAAAGCGTAAGGGGATAAATAACCGCCCAAGCCTCCCGAAAGCTCCACCAGGAAAAAGCGATAATACTCGGCTTCCGTTTCAATAATGGGTCTCCAGAATCCCCATTCATTCACCTGTGTTTGATAAGAGACCAAAACAGCTTCCGCGGCCACCTTGGCCAGGGTTTCATCTTCAGGATACCTGTAATTAACCCGGAACGGAAACGGGTGATCCACTTGGATATAGTATTCCAAATCATCGGGCGGAAGCAGGAGCTCTTGGAGTTCCGACCGGTCGGAATCTTTCAGCGTGTTCATTGCCTGGAAAGCTTCCACCATTACGGGCGTGTAACAACCCCGGGTCGCTGTAAAAACCTGGTCCGGGGAGTAACGAAATTCCACGGGCAAAAGCTCGGGGTTTTTCACGGCTTTGACCCGCAATATGTGACGGCGGCCGGCCGACAATTCTCCCAGTTCATGCGCCCTGTCGATCATTTGCAGGCTGTCGTCCAGGGATATTGAGGCTGCATGCTCAGGTTCAGGTCTTGGATTGTTTCCTGATGTTGCGGATGCAACAATCGCCACGATCGAAAAGCCGGCTGCCGTGAGCGCTCCAAGAATCAAAGCCAAAAAGGCTTTCGGGGTTATTCGGGAAGTTTTCTTTCGGTTAACGGTGTTATGTTTGTTCTTAAAATCTACTGCTTCAAAACTCATCAATGCATACTCCTCATCCTGATTTTACCGGAAAGCATAGGATATATATGGACCGGCGGCAATGGATTTCCGGGTAGTTTTCCTTTGCGAGCTGATTTTTTTGAGTGAGTACCCCCTCATGTGTGATAATCTATAATCAAGGCGGGCCGCGGCGCGGACGCGGGAAAGGAGTACAAGATGCAACCGAAAAACCCCATTGCCGGACAGCCGGGATCGACCGGATGTTCAAGAAAAAGCTTTGTACTTCTTTTCTGCTCGTTCGGTTTTCTGTTTGCGGCATGCAGTTTTGATCCCAGGGGGATTTCCGGAATCGGGGTTGACTCGGGAACGGATGCGGATATCGGGTTTTGCGGAGACGGTATAAAAGGAGAGGGGGAATATTGCGATGGAGACGATCTCGGGGGCGCCACATGTGAATCCCTTGGCTATGAAAGCGGAGTGCTGGGATGCACCCCGGAATGCACCTTTGATACCACCGGATGTGAAGGTGAGGTGGAACAGGTGTGTGGAAACGGAGTCCGGGAGGGCGATGAAGAATGTGACGGACCGGATCTAGGGGGAGCTACATGCGTTACCCTCGGATATGAAAGGGGTACCCTCGGATGTACTTCGGATTGCTCCTTCAATGTTTCAGGATGTTCAACTTGCGGAAACGGAATAAGAGAAGGTGTGGAACAGTGCGACGGCGAAGATTTCGGAGGAAAGACCTGTTTTTCCGAAACAGGGCATGAACAGGGCGAACTTCAATGCAGAGCTGATTGCACACTGAACCTTTCGGGTTGCCACACTTGCGGCGACAATGTAGTGGGAGGAGCGGAGGAATGCGATGGTGAATCGCTCGACGGACATAATTGCATAAGCCTGGGGTTCGACGGGGGCACTCTTAGATGCACGGAAAACTGCACATTTGATACGAGCGACTGTTATAAATGCGGAGACGGTTTCTGTAATTGGGCCGAAGGCGAGACCAGTCAATCATGCCCACAAGATTGCGGCTGGTTGGATATATCGGCCGGAAAAGAACACACGTGCGGCGTGAGGATGGACGGAACCGTGTGGTGTTGGGGAAGAAACAACCGGAGACAACTCGGAGACGGAACCACCTCTGATTCGACCAGGCCTGTTTTTGTTTCACCCTTGCAAAACGCGGTTGGCGTGGCTGCGGGCAGTGAGCATTCCTGCGCTGTTTTGGCAAACGGGGAAGTGTGGTGTTGGGGAAGAGACGACAAGGGGCAACTCGGAACCGGGGGGTCGGGCGACAGCGGTGTTCCGCTACTTGTTTCCACGGATGGAGGGATGGGCGGTGCTGTGATGATTTCGGCGGGACACAAGCATAACTGCGCGGTGGATGCTTTCCAAACAGCGTGGTGTTGGGGTGACGGCGGCAACGGAAGACTGGGTACAGGGGACAAAAACGATAAAAATACACCAACCCCGGTGGAGGTGCCATTAGGCATGGCAGATGCGGCGACTGTTTCCGCGGGCAAAGAACACACCTGCGCGCTTGATGTTTCCGGAGCCGTGTGGTGCTGGGGAAGAGATGACAAGAGCCAGCTCGGAACAGGCGGTTCGGGTGACAGCGATATTCCGCTGAGGGTTTCCACCGATTCCGGGATGGATGAAGACGTAATCATGGTTACCGCAGGAGAGAAGCACACCTGCGCGGCCGATGTTTCGGGTGCTCTCTGGTGTTGGGGCGAGAAGGCGGACGGCCGGCTTGGAGATGGTCTGGATCAAGAGCAAGATGAACCTTCCCGGGTTGTCCACGATGTTTTGTCCCAAGGTGTTTTCATCTCCGCTGGGGAAGCGCACACCTGCGCCTTTGATGTCGATGACAAGCCTTATTGTTGGGGCAAAAACGGACACGGACAACTCGGAACGAATAACAAGGTTCCCAGTGCCGTGCCCGTACCTGTTCATACCGAAACCGGCCTTTTAAACACCGTATTGATTTCATCCGGGGGAACCCATACTTGCGCGGTAAGATCCAACAATTGGGCATATTGCTGGGGAAACAACGGGAACGGGCAGCTTGGAATCGGCAATACAAGCGAGAGGGTCTATCCTGAGCAAATAATGGATTAAAACCGCGGGTCGGGGTGCGGCCGAGGCCATGCATGTTTTCGCAGGCTCCGAAACCGCCGGACGTCGCCGTTTGAAGCTCCCCCTTGGGGAGCATCGTCGGCGACTCGGTTGAATCCCTTCAGCCCTTCGGGCAGCGGTCTTCAAACGCCGGC
>SLPX01000332.1 GCA_007131745.1 Myxococcales bacterium | reverse complement strand
GCCATATCGCCTTTACCAGCACAATCCGAACTTCCCCTCCCATTATTTTAAGAACCCCGAAAAACACCACTGCCATGATCAGGACCAAAACCCCCAGCGTCAAGGAAGTCCCCAACAGCTTGCCGCACAGAAATTCCCATCGGTAAATCGGCTTTGGAACAATGAAATAAACTGTTTTGCGCTCCAACTCCTTATACACGAGATTGACGCCGACAAACACGGCTATTAAAACGGCGAACAAGCTTATTGCAGCAAGTCCCAGATCTTCCACGACTCGAATCTCTTCATGCAGAGAAAGCCTGGCCACTGCTATGGACGCCATTATCAAAGACACCGCAAAAAACAGCAACGCGTAGAGAATCTTGTTTCTTATTGCTTCCCTAAAAGTGTTGAGGGCAACGGCTGCAATGCGTCTCATAAACAATGTTCTCCCTATTGTCCCGAGCTGCCGGTCTGTCCGCTTTTGTCATCATTATTGTTCACTGCATGATCGCGCCCGCCCGAAATACCTTTATCAACATTTTCTGAAGAACCCGCCTGCAACATGAACAGTTCTTCGAGGCTGCTCCGCCTTGGCACCAGGGTTTCCACCGATAAATCTTTTTCCAATGCTTTTCTCAAAAGAAGATCTTTTTCTTTTCCTGTTTTTGTCACAAACCTTGCTTTCTCTCCAAGCAGTTCACCCTCTCCCTTCCATTCCCGCAAAAACTCATCCAGTAGAGCCTTTTCCCCATCCAGCACAACTTCAGTGATTCCGCTTTCGCCCTTCAAAAGTTCATCCAGTGTTCCCATTTGCCTCAGCCCCCCCTCGGCCATTATAGCCACCCTATCGCAAAGAAGTTCCACGTCACTTAGAATGTGAGAACTGAACAACACGGTTTTTCCTTCTTTTTTTAAACCCCATACAATATCCCTAATTTCTTTTCTTCCGACCGGATCCAGGCCCGAAAGCGGTTCGTCCAAAACCACCAATTCAGGATTGGAAATCAACGCTTGAGCCAACCCGATCCTTTGAAGCATCCCCTTTGAAAACTTCCTGAGCGGCCTATCAATAGCGCCCAAAAGCCCGACCTTTTCCAGTATCCTATGAATCCTTTCTTTTCTCTCTCTCCTTGGAATTCCGGTCAATGAAGCGACAAGCGAAAGAAACTCTTCGGCTTTCAAATAATCATAGAAGTAGGGATTCTCGGGAAGAAACCCGATTTTCTTTTTCACTCTCAAGGATCCCGGCGGAAGACCGAAAATCTCTATCTCTCCCTTGTCCTTGAAAATCAATCCCATCAAAATCTTCAAGGTGGTGGTCTTGCCCGCTCCATTCGGACCCAACAAACCGAAGATTTCACCCTTTTTTACGCTGAAACTGAAATCCTTCACCGCCTCCACCCTCTTGGAAATAAATCTCGTTCCTTTCGGCCAAACAGCCGACAATGCACGCGATACACCGGCATAGGGCAGAAATCCGGTGACAAAAGTCTTGTGCAGGTTTTTTACATCTATCACGGTTTCGGTACGATTCATTGATTTTTCCTATACCACTCAATCGTTTTGATCAGCCCTTCTTCCAGTTCGTAACGGGCTTCGAAACCTAGTATTTCCACGGCCTTTGCAACCGAAGGGATTCTGAGTTCAACGTCTGGGTTTTCCCATTTCACGAAATCGATTCTCGAAGCGCTCTTGCTAAGCCTCACAATTTCCCGGGCCAGCATATGAATCGTGACTGCTGAACGAGCGTTTCCTATATTGAAAACATGCCCTACCGCCTCATCCTTTTCAAGGCACAGAAGAAGCGCTTCCACGATGTCATCTACATAACACCATGCTCTTATTTGACTTCCATCATTGTGTATGTTCAACGGTTTTCCCGAAAGAGCGCGAACTATGAAATTGTGAACGGCCCCTTCCCCAACCTGCCTGGGGCCGTAGATATTAAACGGCCTGATGGAAACAGCCGGCAGTCCGGTTTCTTTATGATAACACATTGCAAGATGTTCGGTGGCCAACTTGGCTACGGCATATGTCCATCTCGCTTCTCCCACTGCACCGAGTTGCGTGATGTCTCCCTCGGTAACCTTGTAGGCATATCGTCCAAAAACCTCCGATGTGGAGAAATCTATAAACCTTTTAATTCTTGTGTTTTCCGCAGCGGCAGACAAGACATTCATTGTACCGCCGAGACCTACTTTCATTGTGCGTACAGGTGCTTTCATGACCGTGTCGACCCCGGCTATCGAAGCAAGGTGTATGATTGCATCGCAATTTACCACGGCCTTTCGCACGGTTTCCGGATCGAGAACGTCTCCTTTTATAAATTGAACGTTTCTGTTTTTCAGAAGATCAGTGCCTTTTATGGCGTCACGATGCAGATTGTCCAGAATCACAACCCGGTTTTTCGGTGCCAGTCTCTCTACAAGATGAGAGCCGATAAAACCGGCGCCACCTGTAATCACTATTTTCCAGTCTTCTATCATCAAGCCCTCCAATGTATCGAAACTTTTTCCGGATCGAATCCTCGGAGCTTCAAAAATATCGTGCGGTCACTGACTGGTTCCCTGTAAGGTTCTTTCAAACATCATTTGATCCTGGTTCTGGAAGTACCCGTCTTGATCCTTACCCGGAGAAGCATGAATCGTCACGCTCATGCTCCAGCCGACCGGAGGATCGTAGGTTCTCCCGGGATCGTCATCGGACAAGGTGACCCTGTAGATCAAAGCCTCGCTGTCATACATCAAATACCTTCCTCTGCTGTCAAAAGCGAGGGCCGTTGTGTTCGTCATCGGACGCCGGCCCCAAGGAGGATTCACATTTACATACCCGGAGACATCGAATTCAACGTAATCCGAATTTGCTGAAAACCCGGCCACGGGATTCATGAATGCATCCATAATATGAGCGGAAACAGTGAGCGACCCACCGTTCGGAATATCTTCACTACCACTCAATTCCAGTCTGGACGTATCTCCGTGTTCATCCAAAACTCCGCTCCAAACCATCTTGAAAGAAGCGGCTGCATATGTTGTTGCATCGTAGGTTCCGTTCGGACCGGTGTATTGACCGTCTCCGTTGGTATCGTGGTACCAAGGATCAATGCCCGGCGTGTAAACGCCGTCATCATCCACATCCAAAAATGGTTCCCCGATATCATCAAAGGGTTCTCCGGGGTCGTATTCTCCGTTTCCATTCAGGTCATCAAAAGCTTCCCGGGCCCGCACAGCCACCAGCAGAGTCACCACCCCATCGCGAGGATTGAATGTCTGGCCCAAAGGGCCCGCCCTTGACGGCTCTCCTTCCACCGGATCTACGTCCACCGGATCAGAGGGCCCTCCGTGTGTTGAATGAAACAACTTCAACTCACCCGTCCAATAATCCCGTTCCACATACAAAGAACCGGCCTCGGCTTTCAGATGAGCGATTCCCTCCACTCCCATAAAAGCCGACAGGGGAAGTGGGCAACCTGCCGCGGTACGAGCCGAAAAATGACATGGAACAACGATTTTCGGCCGCCCCGGCCTGAGCGCACCTATGTTTTCCGAATCACACACAAGGGAAAGGCTGTCACTTACGGGCAAAAAACGTCCTGTAGGGGGAACAAAATTAACAGTTATGCTCTTTTCTGCACTGTAGGTGCCGTCATAAAAATCAGCTGTAACCGTGGCCGTTCCAACCGCTTCCTTTGAAAACAATTCCACTGAAACCCTGCCCTCCGAATCAGTGGTACCCACGGTCCGGGTAAGCTCTTCAACAGCTGAAAACGAACCTGCAGTAGTTTCAAAGTTAACCGTTTTTCCGGATCTGACCTTGTTATCTATCCGAACTTCGGCCGTGATTATCGCCTTGTCGCATCCACCTGCGGATATGTTCATCTTATCTGCGGTGAACTTTATTTCCGCGCCCTTGCAACCGGCGACATATCCGGCCGCAACGCAAACTGCAAATACCCCGATTGTTGAGAGCCTTCCCCTGCGGGTCCTAAAACATACTTGGTCACTGCTCATTTTTTTCTCCTAAAAAACCCTGCTCCTTCCATCCTATGGAAACCTGGCCTGAACACCGCCCTGCATTTCCAGTTCCATCCTGAGCCACCTCACCGCTCCGACCATGCCGGAAGCTTTTATGTAAATGCCAAAGTATCTAAAGAAATCATACTGCATTTGTGCGTAGAAGCGAGCTCCCACGTCAAAAGAGTCTTTCTTGGGCTTATTGAATCTCTGTTGGGATTCACCGTCCTGCTTAGTAAAATCCATAACAAATTGAAGGCCCAACGCCCACTTGAAAGCCGACTCGGGATTCATCCAGAATCGCACCCCCGGCATCAACATCAGCGGTCTTCGCTCGGAGACATCATCCCTTTGAAGCCCGTACTTGAAATCCACGAGCACATCCACGGACTTAGATACACCGAAAGACAATCCAAGTTCCATGAAAGCCGGTACCGCGGACGTACAAAAAGCCGCATTATCGTTATCATCCCTTTCACCGCACCAGATGTCGCCGTAGGGTTTTATCAACCTGTATCCCCAACCAAAACCTATTTCCACACCAACCTGGCGGTTATGAGAAAGGGTCTGTTTCATAGCCGTGGGCGTCATTTCTTCAGGTGTTTCCACCGGCGCAGGTCCACTATCCGGTATTATCGTCTCTTGTTCACCTTCCGTTTCTGTACCTTGAGAATCCGAACTATCCGACGGTTCATTTCGGACAAAACCATCTTGTTCATCGGACACCCGCGCGCCGGCGTCCATGCTGAAAAAGATCAAACACAGGCACGTGACTGAAGAAAAAAACACTTTGCCGATGAATATTGGCCGCATCATCTCCTCCTAGTAGGCCGGCCGGCCTCAGGATCACCGGGGGTCGGCGCAGAAATCTCGAGCTTTTCCGAAAACCACAGCATAAACTTTTCCTCTCTGAAAATACCCGAGTTTTTCCTGCAACGTCAACTTCATGTCCACGTCCCGATTACATTGGACAAGATATTCATTTACAGGAATACTCATAGTTTGACAGGAAAGAAGAATCCGTGACTGAAAAGAACAAGAAACCAGCCATCCGAAACCCTCTAATGCTCGCTGTTTTAGCGGGCTTTCTGGGTTTTTCTTTCTGCAATGGCTGCCCTTCAAGCCCTCCTGCTCCCTCTCCGCATCATGAAGCGCCGGATTTCTCCGTGCAGCCGGCGGAAAGTCCGGAAAAGTCCATCCAAAAAGAAAAGACCTATGCCGATGTCGAGTCGCCGAAGGAAACACCAACTCGAGAAACAAGATCCTCGCTCGAAATCGTAGAACAAACCTCTTTGGAACAAGCTGTCTCCGCCTATAATGAAGGTTTACATGATAAAGCCGCAACGCTTCTGGTTCCTCTTGCAGAAAAACCGGATCCTGAAAAAGATGTATTGTATCTGATGGCACGAATACGCATTTCCCAGCGGCGACACAAGAAAGCCGTGCAAGTCCTCAACCGCGTTTTTGAAAAAGACAAGGAAGATGTCCGCGCCCATGCACTGGCGGCACGCGCATGGAGCCTGGAAAGAAAGCCGGCTAATGCCTTAAGACATGCACAAACGGCTGTCTCCCTGGTGCCTTCGGACCCGGAGCATCAGAGATTGCTGGGAGAAATTCTTTTGCAATACAGGAGGCCGGAGGCGGCAGAAAAAGCTCTTCGGGCAGCCCTTGCCCGGGATCCGGAAAGTTCGTGGAGTCTAACTCTCCTGGGAGATTCCCTGTGGGCCCTGAACCGCAAAAATGAAGCCGCTGCAGCGTACAAGAAGGGCGCTACATACAATCGAGACGGCAAGGGCTGGCAGGCGGCGGCTATGGATAAACAGGGAACTCTTCTGATCGACATGAAGCGCGCCAAAGCAGCGAAAGACCTTGTAAAAAACTGCAAAAAGTTGTTTCCTGAAATGGGTTGCCCATACACGGAAGCGGCTCTGTCGCCGCCGGATCCGACCCGGCCGCATAGAAGAGAAACTTTCGTCAAAAAACCGAAAGGAAACAATTTTCACGAAAAATGACAAGCGGGGTTCCCACAAAAGAAAAAACCGTGTAAAAATCATTAAGCCATGATGAAATCTACAAAAGAAAGCAATTTATTGGTCGCAGATTACCCCGGTCCGGAACGCCGGGTTCTGGAGGCCGTATTAAAGAGACTGGGTTACAGGGTAGTAACCGCGGATTCGGTTGATGCCATGATGAATGCCCTGGAAGGAGAGACTCCTTTTGATGTGGTGATTCTAAAAGCACGCCTCTCCGACGATTCCCCCACAGACTTGGCCCGCAGATTGGGTTCTTCTGAAAGAAGGGTCATTCTTGTTACGGAGGATCCGCCGCCTGGTGGAGAAATGGTCGGATTCGTGGATCTAACCGAAGACGTTCTTTTCGCCATGGGTGTACGTGTGCCTGAAATCGTCTTCGCTGTAAATGATTTGATCTACTCAAGACAGGGAGCACCCAGACGACAAAAAAGAATTTATGGAGGCTTTTCAGCTTCATACAAGTTGAATGACAACTGGATTAAGGGAGGTTTGTACAATCTTTCCAGCGAAGGCGCTTTTATAGAAACCCTGTCTCCACCGGAACCCCGGACAAACCTGAAACTGCGTTTTGCATTGCCGGGTCATCCTGAAATGGAGGTGGGAGCAAAAGTCACGTGGAAAGTGGATTCGTCGCAGACGGCTGGAAGAAGATCTCCACCCGGGATGGGTGTATACTTCGAAGAAATGACTGAAGAAGAACGTGAATCCATTCACAGTTTCGTTATGGGAAAATCTTAATAATCACTTGCCTGAAACCAAAACTGCCTCACAGGATCTCATTGAGATCCGAACAAACATGCTCGCGGGGCCGCCTATGCGCTCGGCAGGCAAGGTGCCGGCGAGAGGCCGGCGCAGCGTACTCGATGTACGTGAGCAGGCAGCGCAGAGAGAAACGCAGCATGACGAGGTGGATCGGCGGTTAATGTGAGCGTGTTTAGAATTTCCGGGCATCGCCTTCTTCTTGTAGCGGGAAAAGGCGGTGTGGGCAAAACAACCGTCGCTGCATCCCTGGCCCTTGCACTGGCCCGGAAAAACCGAAGAGTCCTTCTTGCCCAAATGAATGCCCCGCCGGGCTTGGGCTCTCTTCTTGACTCTCCTGATCCCGACATCCGTGAACGTCCATGTAAAACCTGTCCCGGATTGTGGACGGTCAACCTTGACCCGTCTTCATGCGTGGCGG
This sequence comes from Myxococcales bacterium, assembly GCA_007131745.1. The sequence goes on along the minus strand of SLPX01000332.1, from coordinate 16,169 downwards.
ATTTCGGATCTCTCCGAATGCAAAAAGGAGCGCTGACCGCCAATCTGTTAAAAAAAGCCTTTTCGGAAAAATTCATAAAAGCAGTACCGGGAGTCGAGACACTCGCCCTGATGGGCCGTTTGTGGTTTTACACCCAGGAACTCGCAGCGGACGGAAGTTTTCGCTTTGACAATGTAGTGGGCGAAACTACGGGACTGGGGCATCTTGAAAGACTCTTGGGACAACCGGCGAGTTTATTATCGGTTCTTCCTCGATCGGTTCTTAAAACCGATCTCCAAAAGATTGTTTCCATGCTGAAAGACCCTGGAAGTACAGGTATAGTCTTGGTGGCTCTCCCCGAATCCATCGCTATTAAAGAGACCCTTGAACTTTACGATCGTCTCAGAAAAATGAACCACCGTGTAGCCCTTGTGGTGGCCAACAGCATAATCAAAAGCAAGTTATGGAAAATGCCCCCGATTGAAAACCTCTTGTCCCGAAAAAGACTGCAACCACCTCCCATTATCCGGGAAGCCCGTTTTCTGTACAAGAGACATGTTATTCAACAGGCTCGGTTGAAAGAACTAAAACAGTCGGTGACCACCGAAATAGCCGAGCTGCCGTTTCTTTCAACTACCAGACTTTCTTTGGCGGAAATAACTTTTCTCTCGTCTCACATGGATGATTTGTAGGCACGCTCTGATCCGTGTTTCAACACAACCACCGTTTTTTCCGTTTCCACATGATCATTTTCCCTCCCTACGACCCGAATGTAATTCAAACCCTCCTCCAGATCTATGTCCTCCGCAAACGTTATATAATTCAACTCTTCATTGAACCTGTTGGAGCGATAAAAAACCTTTCGTCTTTGTATGCCCTCGTTCAAATGAACTACCTCTATAAATACGTCTCTCAACCTTTCATCATCAAAGACAACTCCCCTCAGTTTCATTTTGGGCTCACTGGTGATCAGAGGTGTTTTTTCCAATCTTATTACCGGTGGAGTCAGGTGAAAAACTCTTCTTACCACTGGGTCTTTTTGAGGCTGCTCTTTCAACGGCAAGACCGTTGCACTCTGAAGAGGCAAAAAAGCCGGTTTGCCGGGTTTCCATTCCACCCGGTACCACCCGTGAATTCTACCGTTCAACGAAAACACACTGTTTTTTTCAGCCCAGCCCAGAAGAGGACTGTCCTTGTCCGGGCCGCCTCTAAGCTCTGTCTCTTCCTGCTCAACCCTTATCCATCCTTCCATCTTTTCAACCAACCTACCTCCCGCGGACACGGGAAAAACTATCCTCTCCCTGAAAGACGTTCTCAATGTTGTGTCCTGGACGCTTAGCTTCAAGGCCAACGTGCGGAAAGCAAGTCCTTTTTTTACTTCAAAAATCAGATCCGCCTCTTTTTCCTCCCCTACTTCGAGGCGACCCAATCTTGCCCTGCCCTGATGAATTGACAAAGCCGGACCCGAAAGATTTTGTATCGCTATTTCTGTATTCAGAGATGGGCCTTTTCCGAGATTTCTGACCGTTACCCTCAATCTCACCCTTTCGCCCTTTTGCACCAACCCGTCACGGTTGCCGATCAAATCGTCAATGAGTTGGTACTGACCCGCCAACAAAGGCCTGGGATGACCCCTGACTTTCACTACCTGATCCAGCGACGGCGGAGCGTAGCCGTACTCTTCAAAAAAAGACACTGAAACCGGTATTTTTTGAGTATGCAGATGTATCGGCAAACGAACATCTACACTCCATCGGCGGGTTTGACCGGGAGCAATTTTTCCAAAAACGAACTCCTTGTCGTCAAAAAAAGGAGAAATGGAGGACGATACCGCTCGAACCCTGTATGCCGAATCGAGTCCCAGGTTTGTTACCTTCATCGTGAGCTTCATTGTCTCGCCGGCTTTAACCACCCATTCCAGCCCTTCCACTTCAAGCTCCGCTTCCAGCATTGGAACGGCCTTAGTTGATTTAAGAGACCAGTCGACACCCAGTTTTTTTAGTTCTTTTGCTATTCTTTTTTGTTGCCTCTCCCTTATTTCCGGCATGCGCGCTTTTACATTCCGCAAAAGCCCGTCCCTGGATGTGGCCGGATTTTTCAAAAGAACTTCCGACGCTATCCTGAGCACCTCCGTATCAATGGAATCGCCTGAAATATCATCATCAGCCACTAATTGAGAATCCCCCTTTCCAGCAAAGTATTTTATTCTGGCGCTCGGAGTTTCCCTTTGTCCGATTTCCCAACTTGGACTCAAGTGTTTTTCAAGATCATTTTCGCGCCTCAGTTTTTTTGGCGTAAAAAGCTTTATTTCCTCTTTTGTTATCGTAACCGGAACCAACTCTACATCCGGAACTATACCGACCGATTGAATGGAATTATCTCCCGGTGTCAAATACTGCCGAGTTGTAAGTTTCAGAGCCGATCCGTCATCATTGTCGAACAACACCTGCACCGAGCCCTTGCCAAAAGTGGTTTCGCCGAAAACAACAGCTTGTCCTCTTTCTTTGAGGGCTCCCGCAAGTATTTCCGAGGCACTTGCAGAACCACTGTTGACAAGAACCAACACCGGTCTTTTCCACAATGTTCTTGCCTTGCCCGCCTTTATGGTCTCTCTTTTTTTCCCTGCATATCCGACTGTCGTTACAATGTCGCCCTTGTCGAGAAAAAGATCAGCCACCTTTATCGCCTGTTCAAAAAGCCCTCCCGGATTATTGTATAGACCCAAAATAAGCCCCCGGGCGTTTTTCTGTTTCAGCTTTTCCAAATGCTCCACCACCTCTTCATAGGTGTTTCTGCTGAATTGCTTTATTCTTAAAAACCCGATGTCGTTTTTCAGCATCCTGGATGCTACGCTTTTTATGCGAATAACGGCTCTAGCTATGTTAAACTTTCTCGGCTCCACCCATCCTTCCCTCTCGATCCACAGCTCGACCTTGGTGGCGGGATCACCTCTAAGTCTGTTTACCGCCTCGTTCAATGTCATGTTCATTGTGGAAGCCCCGTCGATTTTGACGATCACATCGCCCGCCTTCAATCCGGCTTTAAACGCCGGCGTATCGTCGATGGGGGAAACCACAGTCAACACACCTTCCCGGATGGAAATCACTATGCCCAACCCGCCGAAGGAACCCCGGGTTCCCAGTTTTAAATTCTTGTACACATCGGGATCCATTAGCAAAGAATGCGGATCCAGCGTCTGCAACATTCCGTTTATTGCTGCATATTCAATTTCACGGTTTTTGCCGTCGCTATTTAAATATTTTTCGACATACGAAAGTATTTCCTTGAGCGCCGTGTATAGCGTTGCCACCGAATCTACGTCCGAAAGATCGAAATCCCGCCTGTACATGTCCACGCTGATCTGAGCCCGTTCCCCCTTTTCAGACCATAAAACCATCACCTCGGCTATCTGTTCTTGAAGCTCGTCCAGAGCGGCTTTCAGCATTGTCCGAGGCCGAAGACGTGTCGGATCAACGTAATTATCCTTCACCATTTGTAGAATAAACGCAGTCAGCCGATACGCCTTTCGCTTTCCCTCCACGTATCGCCTGAACTCGTTCTCCGAACGAACCATCGGCTGCTCTAAGGCCGTACGATACGCTGTCAGTCCTGCAGCAATGGTCATACAGGTAAAAACCACTGCGATGCGCCCACTTATTTGCATTCGCCGTTTGTGGTTTTCATTTGCTCCGTTTAGGAATGCAAAATGGTTTTTTTTGAATGCACTTTTGGAATTTTGTTTCATGACCAATCTTATTCTAACAATCTGTTTCGTCTCTTGACACTATTTTCCTGACAAACATAATGGCAACCAAAAAAGCATCTTTTTAAAGAATGGAGTCCATATGAGCAATCAGCAAGTAAAATCTTCGGGTTATTCCGGTCCGGAGCGCCGCAAAAACCTCCCGACCATGGAACTATGGCAAGAAAACATACGAGCCCTCAGCCAATGCCAGGTTACCGGATGCCAGATGCGGTACGCTCTTACGCCTCAAGAATTAACGTTTCTCTTCCGGTTCGAAAACCAAATTCCAATGGGCAGAATCAATTTTCTTTTTCCTTCAATAGAAAGAGAATCGGTTGTTTCCGAATGTTGGCAAACCTTCGTCCTGACTCTTGGAATATCAGACGAGGGAAAGATGTCGGTGGAAATTCGAGGCTTTTATAACCGCGACGGTGTCCCGTTGGACGTTCGAGTTCAATTCGTCAGAGATCTGGGTGTCGGTGTGGGAATCGTGGAAGACAGTGTTTCGTATACCGACCGACGGGACGGCAGCACACATTCGTCTACACTTGCGGAAATCATATCAACCAAGCTCAAATCCGGAGATCCCAAATATTCCAGAAAAGACGACGATGTAAAAAACATCTCTGTCGAAGGAATGGTGGCTGTTTTGTGCCGATACATGAAAGTTTCTGCAGTCAGAAGACGCGTTTTACCGAAACCGGTCAATAATGACGATCTCTCCTCCTTGCCCCCTCCTCCTGCAAACTGAAGTTGTTATAATTGGCTCTATTCCAAGGCTCGGGACTGTGCTCTGGCATGCACGAAAGAAGCTATACCCACGTACCAATACCCGGCAAGAAACAGGAAAATAAACGGCATTGACAACCAATGCCCGTTTATCGCTGCGGCTGCCATGGCCATCACAAAATACAAACCCATAAACACTTCAACATACGGAACAAAAGAAACTCCGGACCTGTACTTTCTTTTCGTCCACTTCTCGACCTTGTGCACAACCCCGGTTTTCGGGGTTCGCACAAATTCCCCTGTTTTTCCTCGCAAGGCTTCGAAAACCGCTTTAGACTGATTCACACACAACCCGATTCCCAAAGAGAGCACAAGAGGAATTCTTCCAAGACTTTTCAAAAACCCGCTCTTCTTATCCTCTCTTTGTGTTATCAGGTAAAACATGGCGACGGAAAAAGTGGTTCCGAAAAAAAGAGGCAGATCCAGAATCAGAACTTCCCGCCACCCATGGGTGGTCCTGACCATGAGATTGGGCACAAGAAGGAGAGACAACAGAAACAAAAGCGGATAAGCGAAATTATTGGTCAGGTGAAACAACGCCTCCACCTTTACTTTCCACGGCACTCTGCTTTTCATAACCATCGGCAGAAGCTTACAGGCTACTTGAATAGACCCTTTCGCCCAACGAAATTGCTGGGACTTAAAAGAATTCATTTCCACCGGAATTTCCGCGGGAGAGAGAACATCGGGAAGATATACAAATTTCCAACCCTTCAACTGTGCCCTGTAAGAGAGATCTAGATCTTCAGTCAATGTATCATGTTGCCACCCACCCGATGACTCTATCGCTTCCCGCCGCCAAACACCGGCTGTCCCGTTGAAATTAAAAAATCGCCCCGATCTGTACCTGGCTGTATGCTCTATCAAAAAATGCCCATCAAGCATAACCGACTGAACCTGCGTCAAGGGCGAGTAGTCTCTGTTTATGTGTCCCCATCGTACTTGAACCATGCCGACTTCAGGATCCGTAAAAAAGTGAATCGTCTCATGCAACACGTTTTTGTTCGGTATGAAATCAGCGTCAAAAACCAATATATATTCACCCTTGGCTCTCTTGAGCCCGTTTTCGAGCGCTCCCGCTTTGAAACCCTGCCTGTCTGTTCTATGGATATAAGAAACGTCGAAACCTCGTTTCTTCAATTCTTCAACCTTGTCGACAGCTATTTGCCTGGTTTCATCGGTGGAATCATCCAACACCTGTATCTCCAGCAACTCCACTGGATAATCGATTTCAGACGTCGCCTCCAGCAATCTTTCCGCCACATACATTTCGTTGAACATGGGAAGTTGCACTGTCACACGAGGCAGTCTGTCAAACCGGCCCCAAGGTCGGGTTGTTTTCTTCTTGTGTCGAAAATACAAAGCAACAAGCGAGCTTCTGTGAAATCCGTAGACAGCCAGACAAACCAGAACCGCAAGGTAAAACGATATCAAAATCATATCCAAGATTGCCATGGGAGAATCCTCGTTTCTACCTTTCCAAGATTTACCGAATACCCGTTTTCAAATCCTTTCCGCAGAGACATTGCCATCCCCGAAAGCGGTCCGGGCACTACGATCATGCCGAGCAAAATCCTCGCCCAACCCCCAAAAAACCGCCTAACACTCTATGAGCCAGTCTGCCTATGTCAAGCTAAACACGCTCACATTAACCGCCGATCCATCCCGACCGGCCGCTCGGTCGCCCTTTAGGAGAACTCCTCGGCAGTACTGTGTTCCATTGTTTGGGCGCTGCCGGTTTGCAGTTTGTCAAAGGAAAAATGTTGTCGACCTAAAAGAGCCGCACTCGCTGGTTTTTCAGATCTTCTTTAAGTCCGTAGTTTTGGTTATAGTATGCTTCTCATGAGAAAAACCTTTTTCCACGTTTGTCTTCTTTGCCTCTTTTTGTACGCGGGATGCGCCCGTTCGGTGAAAGAGTCTTCCCTTCCGTACATCAAAAAGTCACCGGTATACCTGACTCTTCCCAGCGTGGAGGGAACCCTTTATTCTTTGGAATCTTTGCGTGGAACCGCTGTTTTCGTGGCCTTTTTCTCAACATGGTGCCGTCCTTGCCCGATTGTATTCGACAGGCTCCTTCAAGTCCAGGCGGCTCTGACAGAAAACAAGGTGCAAATCGTGGCTATATCCGTAGATCACGACCCTCGTTTCCTGGACATGTACGCAGAAACCATGAATCTCCCTTTTCCCGTTCTTCAAAGCACTCAGGAAGCTCTTGAAAATGCGGGAATAGGCCGTGTCTTGAGTGTTCCCGCTATACTGCTTCTTGACGCCAAGGGATTTCCGCGGGGGTTTTTGAGCGGAATTCCTACAACAAGAGAATTGGCGAAATTTGCAAATCGTTTGTAACTTAACTTTCAAACACCGCCCTGGATCAAACCCCTTCAAAAACCTCTATTTTATTGATTCACCTTTTTTCTTTTGCAAGGGTTTTCCGAATCTTTCCAGCGGAAGTTCTGGATTTTTTTCGAATTGCGCGTGGTGTTTTTTTGCTCTTCAAGATCTTCTCATACTCGGCCAAAGCGGCTTGCTTCCTTCCCCCCTCTTCCAACGCGGTGGCCCACGCAAAACGAGCAGCTGAAGAGTTTCCATCCAGGGAAACCGCTTCTCCTGCAAACACTTCCGCTTCGGCCCATCTCTTTTTTCTCAGAGCGTCATTAGCGCGTGCGACAAGCACATTGACAAGGCTGGTTTTCACACCATCATCACCCGGCACAAGCGCCAAGAGATCCCTAAAAGCATCCTCGGCTCTCTCATGGTTTTTTCTTCTGAAGTTGAGTCTTCCTGTTCTATACAAGCTTTTTCTTGCGTAACTTCTGAGCTTTTTGATCTCTTCCTCTGCTCGATCGGCATCTTCAAGTCGGGTGATGAAAAAGAGGAGGCTTTCTTCTTCAGGCCGCGTCCACTTCCTCGTTTTTGCCGCCCTCCAGGCCATTTCCATTAACAAACTAACCTCTGCATCAGATAAACTTGGTTTCTCATCTTGGACTTCTTCGTCATCTCCCTGTTTGTTTTCCGACGAATCTTCTACGAAATGGGGCTCTATCGATTTCAAATCTCTTTTTTCTTCTTCTTGCTTTTGTGCAACCCTCACATCCTGCACAACATCCATCGGTATGGTCGCCTCCCGGCCGACTTCCTTTCTCTTTTGAAAAAAGAATATGCTTGCCACACCGGCAGCGATCAAAACAAGAGCAACAATCGCCCACATCCATCCCAACCCTTTCCCCGGTTTTCTTATAACTGTATGCGTATATTGAGAAAACTCTTCGAAATCTTCAGGATCTCCTCTTTCAAAAGATCGTTCAGGCGGAGGGGGTGGAGGAAGGTCTTTTTCTTTCAGACATTTCAACAACTCCGGTCGGTTTGTAGCCACCTGGAGGTCGGTCGGCTTCATATCTTCCGGAGGCGGCGTTTGAATTTCTTCATAAATCGAAACTTTTTGCTCAAAAAAAGAATTGAAATCATGAAGTTCGGATGACGGTGATCTGACAAAATCATGAAGTCCCGATGAGGGTGATCTCGCGAAATCCATTTCATCAGCGGACCCGTCTGACAGCCTGAGTCCCAAAATTGCTGCTACAGCAGACCCTCGTCCACTCAAAAACTTGCGAAGATCATACTCAAGCTGCTCCATTGTCTGGTAACGGAGATCAAGATCCCTTGCAAGAGCCTTCATTATGATTCCCTCAAGCTCCTCGGGAATCTCAGGACGTATTCTCCTTGGCATTTGGGGCATCGTGGTAGCCTTGAGGGTCAAAACCTCCATTATGTTGCTTCCTTCATGAGGAGGTTTTCCCACCACCATGGCGTAAAGCACCCCTCCTGCAGCATACACGTCCGCCCGCTCATCCGCCGGTTTACCCGCTGCCTGTTCCGGAGCCATGTACTCGGGCGTTCCCATGGCCAGACCGGGTTGGGTCAAATGTCCTCCGCGGGTCATTTCCATTCGGGTAGACTTGGCGATTCCAAAGTCCAGTATTTTCACAAAATCCGGTTCTCCGTCCTTTGTAACCAAAAAAACGTTTTCCGGCTTGAGATCCCTGTGAATTATGCCGGCCCTGTGGGCTGCTCCGACCGCCTGACAAACCTGAACGGTTATATATGCGGCGCGTTGGGGATCCATCCACTTGTTGTCGATGATGATGTCGGCCAACTCCATTCCTTCAAGAACTTCCATCACAAAAAAGGCCCTGCCGTCGGGTGTTGTCCCTGAATCCGTTACGTCTACAATGTTTGGATGGCCTATGGCGGTTGCAGCGCGCGCCTCTCTTTTGAATCTCTCCAACACTTCCTCTTCATTGGAGTAAAGTGGATGCAAAACTTTTATTGCGACCTTGCGGCCGATCTGGATATGCTCGGCCCTGTAGACCTCACCCATGCCCCCCTCACCCAGCAAAGCATCAATCCGGTACCTGTTTTCCAAAACAGTTCCCAACAGCATTTGCGGCTTCAGCGTTTCCGGCGGAGACAACGGCGTACCTATATCGGACTTCTGCTTACCGTCGTCGGAAACGACTTTTGTAGATGCATTTCGGGATTTATTATCCATAAGAAACTGTGTCGATAGTTGATACTCGCATCGTCAAATATTAGCACTTCGCCCTAAATCAGGAAAGTCTCATTGATTACTATTTTCGTATTGGAGAAAACCCTTATTTTTAAAAAGCAGCTCGAACTCCGAATTCGAGCGGTCACGCTCTGAAATTACCGGCTTTCCTTGCAATGCCCAAGGCAAATCAAGGACATGATCACACCACAACAAGCCATGCTCATCCGTTCCATCATACAAAGCATCGACCAAATAGACCAGTATTACATCCTGCAGCGCATAATAACCATGTGCGACCCCTTTGGGAATGGTTAACAGTGCGGGTACTTCAGCGGAAAGTTTCATTGAAACCACTTCTTTCCATGAAGGTGAACCGATTCTCACATCCACCAGAACCACTTGCAATACACCCTGAACACAAATCCAGAAATCCGTTTGCTTTCGATGAAAGTGCAGACCTCGCAAAACACCCTTTCTTGAAATTGACATATTGGCCTGAAGTGGGATTGTTTCCGGGTTATCGAACCAGTCACTTCGAAACAATTCTGTCAAAGAACCCCTGTCATCCTGATGCGATTCCAATTCAATAAGCTTGACTCCGCTTATCAAGGTTTTTTTTTGATGTCTTTTCATTCCGACGCTGTAAATATCTTCTACAAACTTCGTCTTGTTGAAGCGGGTTTGCGCATCAACATTTTGCCGGCTCAATTCCGGAACTCCATCCGGTTTAGGGTAAACGGCGGAAAACAAAAAGGCAAGAATGTGAGGTTTTTACATGAAAACAGGGATTCTAGCGGACACCTTGTTTATGAATCATTGCGCTGCCGGTTATCACCCTGAACAACCTTCAAGACTTTCCGTCATATACAAGGAATTGGAAACTCTCGGGCTGTTTGAAAAATGTCACCAGGTAAAAGCACGGGAAGCCACAGATGAAGAAATTCTGAAGGTCCATACCCACAAGTATCTGGAAAAACTCAAAACCCTTCTTCCCGGCAACAGGGGACATCTTGATCCGGACACTTTTTTTTCACCCGGTTCATGGAAAGCCTCTCTGTCCGCTGCGGGAGGCACAACCGACCTCGTCAAGATGATCCTTGAAGGATCCCTGGACAACGGCGGTGCGTTTGTGAGGCCTCCCGGACATCATGCCACTCCCGATCGAGCCATGGGTTTTTGCATTCTTAACAATATTGCCATTGCAGCGGAGTCGGCTTTAGAGGCCGGTGCTGAACGAGTGGCTATTGTTGACTGGGATCTTCATCATGGAAACGGAACCCAGGATGCTTTCTACGAAACCCCTGATGTTTTGTATATATCCACCCATATGTATCCATTCTACCCGGGAACAGGTCATTTTTCGGAAACCGGCAAAGGAAAAGGAGAGGGATACAACATAAACATTCCCATGCCACCCCGTTCTGGAACTGAAGAGTTCGAGGAAGCTTTCCTCCGTATTATCCTCCCCGTCTTGGATCAATTCAAACCATCACTAATCTTGGTATCCTGTGGTTTTGACGCTCACGTGTCAGATCCCATCGGTTCTCTCAGGCTTGAAACCTCGGATTTTCGGCGTTTGAATCGACTGATCATGAAAAAAGCCGCAACCCTGTGCAACAATCGCATGGCCTTGGTTTTGGAAGGTGGTTATGATCTGCGTTCTATTGGAAGTGTGAGCGCTGCATTGATTTTGGATCTGCTGACAGGAGATAATTTACAAATGCATGATCCGGATGGGCTAATCCCGGAATTTTTCGGGGAAAAAACTCTTTCCAAGCGAAAATCTCTCATATCGCCTGTTGTGGATGATTTGTCACGGATTCTCTCAAAAACATGGGCCCTGTAATCCGCCAAACGGCTCTGGCTTACCGGCTCGAAGGATACCATCTCAACCTGGGTTTGCGCGCAGCACCCACCTCATCCAATCGTTTTATTCCCACGTTATGAGGAGCGGACAAAAGTCTTTCAGGATCCTTTTCCGCCTCTTCCAAAATGGCCTCCATGACATCGCAGAATTTCTCCACCTCCTCAGGAGTCTCCGTTTCCGTAGGTTCGATCATTAGAGCCCCAGGTACAATCAGTGGAAAATACACCGTTGGTGGGTGTATGCCATAGTCCACCAATCGTTTTGCTACGTCCATGGTGGTCACGCCCGTCTCTTTCTTCAACTTCTTATCTGAAAGCACCACCTCGTGAAGACACGGCCGTTGATACTCGAGAAAAAACTTACCCTCCAACCTTGCTCGAATGTAATTGGCGTTCAAAACCGCAAGCTGTGTCGCCTTTTTCAAACCATCAGACCCCATTTCTCGAATATACGTATACGCTCGCACAAGAACGCCGAAATTACCGTAAAACGAACGCACCCTGCCCACCGACAAAGGATGATCATAGTTCCATGCATATCGTCCGTTTTTGAATCCCACCGTTGGAACGGGAAGGAAAGGAACCAGTTCCTCCACCACTCCTACCGGTCCGCTTCCCGGCCCCCCGCCTCCATGGGGAGTACTGAATGTCTTGTGAAGGTTGTAGTGCATCACATCCACGCCGTTTTTTCCGGGTTGCATGTACCCCATCAAAGCGTTTAGATTGGCTCCGTCCATGTACACATACGCGCCGTAACGGTGCATTATTTCTGCGATTTCCGAAATGTGCGTCTCAAAAAGGCCCAATGTATTCGGATTGGTTATCATGATAGCCGCAACATCTTGCCCCCCTGTTTCCTCCATGACGCGCTCCACATCCCCGGGTAACAAGATCCCTTCTTCCCCGCTTGTTATCTGTTTCGGCTTGTATCCATTGAGCGTAACCGTAGCGGGATTTGTTCCATGCGCGGAATCCGGAACGAGAATCCATTTCCTGGGATTTCCTTTTTGCAAATGTCTGGCTCGAATCATCATCAATCCGGCCAATTCACCGTGAGCGCCGGCCGCGGGCTGTAAGGTAACCCGCGCAAATCCTCCTATACCGCACAAGTATTGCTCAAGCTCCCATAGAATCTGCATCGCCCCCTGCAATTCATCCTCGTCTTGATATGGATGAATATCCGAAAACCCGGGGAGTCTGCATGTAGCCTCGTTGATTCTGGGGTTGTATTTCATGGTGCAGGAGCCCAGGGGATAAAAACCCGCGTCTATTGAATGGTTCCACCTGCTTAATCTGGTGTAGTGCCTGACCGCCTCCAGTTCACTCACTTCTGGAAGCCCCGGCTCCTCTTTTCTGAGTTGTTCAGAATCAAACTCTTCACAGGGATCCGCTTCTTCCACTTCCAGTACGGGCAGAGATGCCCCTGACCGGCCCTTAGCTCCCAATTCAAAAATCGGTGGCTCATGGTACAAAATACCGCAAGTATCAATGGGTTTCATTCTGTGCTCTCCTTGGAAACTGCTGAAAAACTTATGGGGGTTCTTCTTACAAACACCGCTTAAGCGCCTCAACAAGACCGTCCATTTGCTTTCGGGTGTTTCTTTCAGTGACGCAAACCAGCAAAATATCCTTCCACTCCTCCCTGAAACGACCCATCGGCACACCGGGATCAATAGACTCCTGCAATCGAATCTCCCGGGCCAATTCACTTGCATCCCCCCCGGGAATCCTGATTGCGAATTCATTGTAATGACGCGCTGATGGAAAAGCCGGCAATCCCGTTTTTTCGAGTTTTTTTCTCAGATACCGGTAATTGCTGTAATTCATTTTCGACAATCTGGAAAAACCGATCTTTCCCAGCAGGGAGAGATGTATCCCCAAAGACAAAGCCATCAAAGCTTGGTTTGTACATATGTTGGAAGTGGCCTTTTCCCTCCGGATGTGTTGTTCCCTGGTAGCCAAGGTCAATACATAACCCCGGCGTCCGTCTCGATCTTCCGTCTCCCCAACCAATCGCCCGGGGAGTTCGCGTTTGAAACGGTCGCAACAAGCCATCAGCCCGACTCCCGGTCCTCCCATGTTCAATGGTCCACAAAGCCCCAAGCCTTCGCTTACGGCAAGACGGCATCCCATTTTGCCGGGCGCTTCCAAAATTCCGAGAGACGTAATTTCCCCGACGCACATACATACCAAAGCGCGGCTCTCTTCAGCTGTTTTCACGATTTCCCGCACATCCTCGACAATGCCGAACACGTTGGGAGATTGAACCAGGACCCCTGCTACATCCTTGTTCATCTTCTCCTGCAAGACTTTCATGTCAAGATTGCCGCTTTCCGACAGGGGTACCTCCTCCAGGCTCAAACCCTCAGAGCCGTCTACGAATGTTCGGCAAGTCTCCATGTATTCAGGATGCACTCCCTCACTGATCAGAACGGTTTTTCTCTTTCGCTGCACCCTGTGCATCATGAGCACGGCTTCCGCACAAGCGGATGCTCCATCATACAAAGAAGCATTCGCCACATCCATGCCCATCAATTCGGCGATCATGGTCTGAAATTCGTAGATACCCTGGAGCGTTCCCTGGCTTACCTCGGGCTGATACGGTGTGTACGCGGTAAAAAACTCACCCCGGGATATGAGCATGTCAACCGTTACCGGGACGCTGTGCCGATAAGCCCCACAGCCGACAAAGGTAGCGCTGCATCCAATCGTCTTGTCTTTGACCGAAAGTGCTCCCAGAAGATCCTTCAAGGCCGCCTCATCAAGTGGATCCGGCAAATCCAGGCTGCTTTTCATCCTCATTTTTTCAGGAATACTTGAAAACAAATCTTCAATGGAATCGACTCCGATTGTTTTCAACATTCGTTTAACGTCTTCGTCGGTATGGGGCAAATAACGCATAACCTCATTCACTCCTGTGGGTCACTCTTCTTCCGCTATAAACTTCATGTATTCTTTGGCATCCATCAACTCATCCAGATCGTCGGCCCCGCTAACCTCCACTTTAATCATCCACCCCTTTTCATACGGATCTTGATTCACCAACTCAGGTGCGTCTTCCAGCTCCTCGTTGACCTTTACGACCGTGCCGGAAACGGGACTGGATAAATCGCTTTGGGCCTTGACGGATTCAATGGATCCAAACACTTCGTCTTTTTCCACGTCATCATCTTCCTGAGGGAGACCAACGTAAGTGATTTCTCCCAATTGCTCCACGGCATGATGAGTGATGCCGACGGTTACAAGATCCCCGTCAAGCCTCGCCCATTCGTGATCTTTCGAATAATACAGATCCTCCGGAAATGAACTCATGCTCTTTCTCCTCGTTTTCTGTTCTTGAGTGTTGTCTTTATCCGGGCAGCTCAAAACCACCTTTTTCGGGCAGGATAAAACGTTGTGAAAACGGGTCAAGTGAAAAAGCGTGATTTTTTCCCGTCAATGAGTATCCTTTCGCTGAAACCGGCCGGATGCCGGAAATGATTGGTGACTGCGGATGTCGAACAAATTCGGCAAATATGAATTGCTGTCCCTTATTTCGCGGGGTGGAATGGCGGAGATCCACCACGCGAGGTTTGTGGGCCAATCCGGATTCGTCAAAGACGTGGCGTTGAAACGAATCCTTCCCGAGCATTGCCGTAACGAAGAATTCGTACATCTCTTCATAAACGAAGCACGTGTAGCAGCGAAGCTTCATCATGCAAACATAGTCCAGGTGTTCGATTTTGGAGATATCCAGGGTGAGTATTACCTCGCCATGGAACTGGTAAAGGGAATGGATCTCAGAGCCCTCATAAAAGAATCCTCTGCAAAAAAAGAACTTCTCCACATAAACACTGCGGTTCACATCATAACCCAGATTTTCAAAGGGTTGAGCTACGCTCACACTGCGACAAATGAACACGGAGAACCCCTTGCTATAATCCATCGAGACATCTCGCCGCACAACCTGCTTCTATCTCTCGCCGGCGAAGTCAAAATCAGCGACTTTGGAATAGCCAAAGCCGCATTTACAACGAGCATAACAGCACAGGGTTTTGTAAGGGGAAAACTTGGATACATGTCTCCCGAACAAGTTGCGGGACACAAGCTGACTCAAAAATCCGACGTTTTTTCAGTAGGTGTCGTTTTCTACGAATTATTGACCGGAAAACGCCTCTATTCCGACAAGAAAGGTCGCAAACTGGTTCAGCAAATTGCCCGGGCGGAAAAGCCTGATCCGGCCAACTTCAGCCATCTTCCATCCGGGCTGGTTTCTCTTCTTTTGCAAACACTTGAAAAAGACCCGAAAGACCGACCCACTGCAGCAAGTGCTCTTCAAACCTTGCTGTCGGAAGGATGGACCGCGGATGAAAGTTTTGCACTTTCCTCTCTTGTGCGCAAACTACACAAAGACAAAAACTCGAAAAGCTTCCCCCTTCAATTTCACAAAGAACCTTATCAAGCTACCCCGATTGAAAAACCTGTGCTTGCGCAAAACACCAATGATCCCACAAGATTTACGAATCATCCCTCTTTCGGGGAAAAAAAGACCCTTATCCTGTCAACGGAAAACAATTCTCCAGGATCCACGGCATCCATACCGGAAGCCGATATATCCGACATGGAAACTGTTTTGCTTGAGAGTGAATCCGGAGCCACCTCCCCGGCAGAAGAACCGGCACCAAAAGAATCCGGGTCCCCTTCCATAAAGACACGTCGGCTCCGACCTGTTTTGATCGTATTTGCATTCGCGGCTTCGGCGTTTTTTTCGTACGGACTTTTTTCCCGGCTGACATCTTCCAAACCTTCCACGTTCAGCAAAAAAGCATCATCTGAATCATACCATCCGACGGAACGGGGCGTTGTCGTCCTGCCACCGCATCGAAAAACAAATACTTTTGTGAACGGATTCCCGGTTTCTCCTGAAGGGGGCCGTTTTCTTCACCTCCCTTCGGGAGAATACCTGATCGAATGGGAAACCGAATCCGGGGAAAAAAAACAAGCTCACACAAAAGTAATCTCCGGAAAGACCACTAACCTTGATTTTTCGGAAACGCCCAAAGTCCGGGAGCACGCACCTGGCCCTTGAACAAATTTCCACGACTTCGCTTGGAAACATCACCCAAGCGTCTACTTTCATGGAGTGCGGATCTTTTAGCCCGAAGCAGAAGCGAATAAAACCGGATGGTTGTAAAACCGCAAAAGTGAAGAATGGCCGCCAAGGACACAAATAGCTTTTTCGTCCACCGAAGCAGCGCTTTG
>SLPX01000418.1 GCA_007131745.1 Myxococcales bacterium | reverse complement strand
TCGATGCACGTTCCATTGCAATCGATCAACCCCGCCTGGCATGTAAGAGCGCATTCGCCCGAGCCGTCGCATACATAACCCGGGTCGCATGTCTCACCCGCGTTTTCACCCAGGCAGTCGCCCGACGCTCCGCAATAATGATTGCTCGTGTCCGGGTCGATGCACGTTCCATTGCATTCGATCAACCCCGCCTGGCAAGAAAGAGCGCATTCTCCCGAGCCGTCGCATACATAACCCGGGTCGCACGTCTCACCAGCGTTGTCGCCCAGGCAATCGCCCGACGCTCCACAATAATGATTGTTCGTGTCCGGGTCGATGCACGTTCCATTGCATTCGATCAACCCAGCCTGGCAAGAAAGCGCGCATTCGCCCGAGCCGTCGCATACATAACCCGGGTCGCATGGCTCACCAGCGTTGTCGCCCATACAGTCGCCCGACGCTCCGCAGTAATGATTGTTCGTGTCCGGGTCGATGCACGTTCCATTGCATTCGATCAACCCCGCCTGGCAGGAAAGCGCGCATTCGCCGCCCGAACATACTTCACCCACTTCGCACGCATTGTTGCAAGCACCGCAGTGGTTGCGATCCGTGTCCGTGTTTACGCATACATCGTTGCAGTCTGTGAGGTATGAAGGGCACTCGAATACACATTCGCCCTCGTGGCAGATCTCGCCCGCGTCGCAAGCATTGTTGCAAGCCCCGCAGTGATTGCGATCCGCGTCCGTGTTTACGCATACATCGTTGCAATCCGCGAGGTATGAAGGGCATTCGAATACACATTCGCCCTCGTGGCAGATCTCGCCCGCGTCGCAAGCATTGTTGCAAGCACCGCAGTGGTTGCGGTCGGCAGCCGTGTTTACGCAGGAGTCGCCGCAAAGAGTCGGGGTGGAGCCGCCGCAAAGTTGCACACATTGACCATCAACGCAGGATTCACCCGATCCGCATGGCTGATTGCAACCGCCGCAGTGGCTTCGGTCCGTGCCGGTGTCCACGCAAATTTCATTGCACTCAGTGCTTCCCTGTGGGCAGTCGCGCTCCAGGTCCACGTTCTCCCAACAGCCGAACAGCAAAATCGAAGAAAGCATGCACGCCGGAAGGAGGCGGTGAAAACTTTCACGGATAAAGTTGTTTGTGTTTCTCATTTCTATATCTTCCTTTCCTGGGTTTACTCGGTTCGTCCGGTTTTTTCAGTTCCTCATTTGATAATTGAAAACTCGATACGCCTGTTCCTTGCCCTCGCCCTCCCGGTCCTTGCCGGATCCACAGGCTTGTCGGGTCCGAAGCCTTCGGTTTCGATTCGGTCTTCGGAAATACCCTTGCCGACCAGGTACTTCTTGACAGAGTCGGCCCGGGCTTGCGAAAGCCTCATGTTGCGCGAGCGGCGTCCGGTGTCGTCGGTATGGCCGTCGATCTTGATGCGTAGATCCGGATACTTCTTCAAAACCTCAACTGCCTTGTTCAATACAGCGAATGATTTCGGCCGGATCGCCGCGGAGTTCAACGCAAAAACAATACCCTGGATGGTGCCGGTGAATCTCTGCACCTCCTCGGGGCAACCGTGAGGCGGAACGCCGGGAACCTCGGGGCACTGATCCAGGTGGTCGGGAATACCGTCGCCGTCCGTGTCCGGACAGCCGTGAGGCGGATCGCCCGGCTTGTCCGGACATTCGTCCCTGTGGTCCGGGATGCCGTCGCCATCGCGGTCCGGGCAGCCATGCGGCTCAACGCCGGGTTCGTCCGGGCACTCGTCCTTGTGGTCGGGGATCCCGTCGCCATCGCGATCCGGGCAACCATGCGGCGGAACGCCGGGTTCGTCCGGGCATTCGTCCCTGTGGTCCGGGATGCCGTCTCCGTCGCGGTCCGGGCAGCCGTGCGGCGGAACGCCGGGTTCGTCCGGGCATTCGTCCTTGTGATCGGGGATCCCGTCGCCGTCGCGGTCCGGGCAGCCGTGCGGCGGAACGCCGGGTTCGTCCGGGCATTCGTCCCTGTGATCGGGGATGCCGTCGCCATCGCGGTCCGGGCAGCCGTGAGGTGGAACTCCCGGTTCGTCCGGACACTCGTCTTCATGGTCGGGAATGCCGTCACCGTCTCGGTCGGGCGGCGAAGGTTGAGCAGGCACGCCCGCTTTTCTCCCAAGGACCAGTGAAAGTCCCGCGAGCAACGAAAAGTGATGCGCAGGCTTGTTTTCCAAACCATCGGAAATGGTGTGGCGAAAATCCAGCCTGGCCGCGACCCAACGGCTGAAATAGTATTTCATGCCCACTCCCCAATGAACCGACCAGTCTATATCATTGCCGACTCCATCTTCCGATGAACTTACCCCCAGAAATCCGCCGCCCGCCAAAACAAAGGGCGTAAGCCCTCTCCAAACCGGGTATTGTCCCAAAAGATGGCCGCGAACACCGTATATCAGAGCCGTCTCATCCCCGGCCTTGGTTGGAAGCAGAGCAGCCTCCACTTCCAGGCCGAAGTATATCAAAGGCAGGTACGCTATTCTCAAGCCTATCTCAGGGGCCACTTTTTTGAAGGTCTTGTGAGTAAGATCCGGGTCAAAGAGTTCGTGCCGGGTGGGAAGAAAACTCGGACCCACAAAAACACCTATTTCACCAAGATGACTTTGCTCGGAAAGAGGCGCGGGTTCATTTTCCGCGTGAGCAAAACGGTCGAGCGCGGGAATCAGCACAATAACCGCGATCGACGCTGCAATGAGCCGTTTGAATAAGCTGCTTTTGTTTTTCATTTGGTTACACCTTTATTTCCCTTTTTTGTTGTGTCCAGCAACATGCACTCTGTTATCTGGATCACGAATAATATGAGTGCAGTAATGGCCGGTCAATACATTTCGATTCTCACCTTGACAAAAAGAACACCCCCTCCTGAGTACCTTTTTGTCCATCGAAACAAACCCGCCGTAATGTTTCAGTAGAGAAGTTGGGACAATTCCACCATGACTTCGATTCTCCAAACATAGTCTTCCAACCGGGCGCGGGCCATTTCAACTTCTTCGTAACCCTCGTCCCCCGGTTCGCATGGATTCCCGCACAGGTCGAGAGTATCCTCCCACTTATCTTCAAGTTCCAAGCCGCGTTGAAGCATGGCCGAGCCCACGGATACATCTACGCTCGTTTCATTGATATATTCGGCCGGATACGCTGCGGCAAGATACTCTTCATTCGTAAAAGGATCCGTGAAGTAAACCCGCTCGCAACCATCTTCGGCAAGATCATCGCATCCCGCGAACATGGCTTCAGCCTCCGGGGTCGCTCTGAATACCGAACGTTCATAAGGCCAAAGATTCTGTCCGTATACGATCTCATAGAGAGCAAGAAGAGGATGATCCGGAAGCTCTACATGGCCCAAAAAACCCATTGAACTCCCATGCATTTCGGCAATTATTGAACAAGGTTCTTTGCCAATGTTGTTGAAAGAAAAGGGTTCATATTTGATGTATCCATACTCGGTAATACATGCATTGCCTCCGATTTCCTCGCTGTGGCGGGCCAGCAACGCGGTCATGAGAGCGTTTACCTGTTTTGACAATAACCCGGCCGCGGACGGACCTTCTGCAGGGGGCGTCGCCTGTTCGTATGATCCGAACGTTTCCCACAAGGTGGGATCCCCTTTTTCTCCCACCATCTGAAGCAGGATCGCTCTCTCGTGAATCGTTCCGATTCTTGTTCTCTCGACCCCCCATTCAAGGTGGTCTCCTTCGGCCCAGCGATCCATCACTGGTTGAAAATCCATCCAGCTCGGATAATCCACAAAGGGCGTTTCTTCGGGCATGGTCAAGATTCTTTCCAATGGGCTCAAAACGCCCACGCGCGCGGCCAGGAAAAAAGAGGTCCACTTGAAATTCACATCATTTTCCGTTAACCCCCAATCGGAGAACCGCTCGCGGGTGATGTATTCCCCCAACGTTTCGTAGAGTCGCGCCATGGAAAACAAGTTGTCCAGGTGGAGTCCGACCACCCTCCTTGGGTACCACAGTTCGTCGTCATGACCCGAAAAATGGGTTACGTTTCTCGCCAGAATAACGCTGTTCAGGTAATCGTTGAACGTATTTTTCGCGATTGCAAAAGGTTCTTCGCCCGCGTCGAAATACAAACACCCCGGTTCTTTTTGCAGAGATTGGGTGGAACAGAAGAGAAACGGGATCAATGGACGGGATTGTTCGTCGCGTTCCAGCCACTGCGCGGTCGAAACGAGACCATTGCTCACCACCGGAAAGCCCGGTTCTTTTTCAGCCTTGACTATCCAGCGGATGGGTCGAAAGTCCCTGTTCCACGCGTGAGTGTTCACCACTCCCCGTGGTGTTAGCTGGGGATGTTCGGGATCAAAGTACGAAAGCGTGGGAATCGCGGGTTCCACCTCACCGCCCCCATCCATGACCAGGCCCGTGTGCCAAGCCGTTTCCACCCGTGCCTGAAGCGCGCCCAGGACGGCGCGGGGATCCGGCGAGCCCTCCCCTTCCGGGATTTCTTCGCGGATTTCCCGGTACACAGGGGTAAAACCAGCGTAAAGCCGATTCAACGCGGCCTCCTCCCAACGGCCCGGCGGATGTTCTTTTGAAAGGTGAGCCGGAGTATAGTCCATCACGCTGCCGGTCATGAGAGATTCGACTCCGTTAAAGAATTCCCACTCAGTCACCGGCTGGAGAAATCTCTCAAGCACCCTTTTTCCTTGTTGCCGGGCCGATTCCACCCTGATTTCCCAGTATTTATCCGGGTAGTTCAAGACATCAAATGATCCCTTGAAATTGTTCTTCAGTCCCAGGTTGTGCCCCACTGCGCGGGATAGGAGTTTTGCAGCCAGACGGTTTTCATATTCCCCTGTCACTTTGTCCATGCAAAGAGGATCTTCTTCCCATCGCGAGGTGAGATCCATTTGTTCGTCAGAGCAGCCTTGTGGAAATTCCGAGAGGTCACAGCCGCATAGTTCACCAACAATCCGAGCCACAGAGCCATAAAAAAACCTGGAAAACCCCAAATGATCGGCCAGGGGAAAAGGCGCCATATCAGGGTAAACCATTGTTTCTTCCAAGTGGCGGTACCGAATCCCGATTCGTTCCCGCAGGTAGGCCGGGTTGAGCCATGTAAGGGGTGAAACCCTTTCCCGAATCGGAGTTCCGGGTTCCAGGTCCGCGCCGGTCAAGTCCAGGATCTCTTCTTTGCTGAAACCTGCCTTCACCAGGGTCTTTGCATGGGTTCTCAAAATGGAGTTGTCCATCATCCAATCTTCGATCTGGGTGGATCTCAAAACATCCAGGCCGAATCCTCCGTTGTACGGAACAGGCCGTCGGAGATCCGAGTCCACTCTTCGGGGCGGAGTCAGCGGTTCCGGATCCTCGTCATCATCTTGGTGGATCTCGAAAAAATCGCTCAGTGGTCTGTTATAGTTCGTAACGACTTCCGCCAAGATTCCAAATTGTTGGGCAATTCGGGAGAAATGCACGTCGTATATGAAGATTGACGCGGAGCGAATCTCCCCGGTGAGAGGATTCATCCGGTGAGGAGTGAAAGAAAGAGGAACCGCGTTTCCATGTGAGGGGATCCATTCCACGAGGTTGTGCCGGATGTCTCCCGGATTGATCCGGGTTGCTATATCAGGGCAGACCTCCGGGTCGCGGTCCCGCCGCGGATTGTTCGGGCAAAAAAGTAGGAGTTGGAAACCGGGTTCATCATCGGATCCCGATGTGGTGTATTCCGGCCGCGCGGGGCAGAAATGAATCCCCCGCTCTAAACCCGCGCCTTCGCACCCGGAAGCTCTCCACGCAGCGTCGTCAAGGACCCGGGACCATTCCCTGAAAACCGACGTGACCGTTGATTTGAGACGATTTGGAAAACCGGGTCCCGGGTGGTAGACCACGGGGCGGAGGGTTCTTTCAAAATACCTGAGGGGGAAAGAATAGGTTCCCCCTTCCACCGGCTGCATCACGGTCAGGCCGTCCAACAGGTAAAAGCAAGGCGCGGGCTGCAATGGATCACAATTCCACCTTGCCTCCTCTGATGGATCGCAAGGGCACACGACTCCATCTCCGGCCTCCAATTCTTCGGGTAATGGTCCTGCACGATAGGTAAGCTTCCAAACCGGCTCCCCCGATTGGGAGCAAACACAGCCCTCCCCATTGCAGGTGTATGCAGATCCCTCGCACTGCGCGGGCGCGTAAAAACCGGCCTCATCTTCGGACGCAGCGGGAACTTCGGAATAGGTGAACACCGGTTCCGCGGCTACCACTATGGTATTTCCACCATTAGAGCAGCGGCAGATCCTATCGCCGACATCCCTTTCGATGCAGTGAAACAAGGGTTCGCCGGATAGAGGCGGCAAACACTGGGCGGGAGCGAAGCGACCGGCTTCTTCCGCGCTGTTCGCATGCACCGCCCCTTGCTTCCAGATGTTGAACCGGGCAGGAATCTTTTGGAGATCTTCGCTGTCCGGCAACCGACGAACAGCTTCGTAAGACCCGGTCTGAAAAGCAGATCCTCCGAACATGGGTCCGTTCGAAGTCGCAGCGCCCCGGTACTCGTAATGGATCGTCCGGGTCCAATCTTTTACCTTTGACAGGGAAAACATGATAGATGTTTCAACGCTCGGGCACGGTTCGGATCCGGACGGAGGCCCGTAGAAGGGATAGCACCCTTCATTCGCGGTGGGGTCTTCGGACGGGGGCACTTCCGGGCCCAACT
Organism: Myxococcales bacterium; assembly: GCA_007131745.1. The sequence goes on along the minus strand of SLPX01000418.1, from coordinate 660 downwards.
CCACCCGGGCGACAAACTCCAGGTATTCCAATTCACCCTCTCCGTTGCGCACAACCCGCAGGGATCCTTTGCTTTCTTCACCCGGGCAGGGTTCTTCCAACGGATTGGATATCAACGGACGCTCCCACAAAACGTTCCATGCAACCGAGCGGGGCCGGGACCAATCAACCACCAGTTCCTCGCTTTCTACGGATTCGATCGCAAACTCGCAGATAACCGTATTCTGTTCCAGAACCACCGGTTTTTTCGACCACCTGTGCAAAACCAGATCATCGGCGGTTCTGAGGAGCAAAGTGTCTTGATGAATCTCCCAGACAACCGGCACCAACATCCTGGATGTTTCTCCGGGGAAAATGACTGGTGATTCCCCGTTTACATCTATTGTCGTGACCCCGATTTCCCACCGCCCTTGAAGATCCGAGGAATGTATTGTTTCATCCGGCAAATCCGATTTAGATGATGTCTTCTTACAGGACAGAATAGACAAAGCCGTAAGTGAAATGACGACCGGCCATTTCCGCAAAATCATCCTATTTAAAAGGATCAGGTTCCCCAAGCAATCCCTCATCTTGCCACCTCCCTGCTATTTGCACAAAAAATCATCGATCCACCTCCACCGATACGACTCCACAAAGAAACCCCAACAATTTATTATTATTG
>SLPX01000096.1 GCA_007131745.1 Myxococcales bacterium | reverse complement strand
GGGGTGGGCGGAAACCTGCCGATTAACTTGACCATCCCTCATGTCTCTGAGGGTTTTTGCATCGACCCGTAACCCCATTACCCCGCTTACCCTGCATACCGGCTTACAGATCGAACGAGCCTTGCCAAAAGCCGGTCGATGTGGAATAATTATTGCTAGTTGAAGTGTTAGGCGAGTGTATAATAAGGCAATCCGGATTACGTTTGCGAGCGAAGGAGATCCACATGGCCCTCACTCATCCCGAAGTTTCCCCGAAACGGGGCGATGGCTCACTTCATCGAAGCGATTCAGCCCAAAGCACTCCAGCCCTCACGCAGGGAGGTTTCACTTTAATCGAATTGATGATCGTTGTTGCAGTCGTTGCTATTCTCGCCGCCGCGGCCGTATTCGGATACAGCCGTTACACCAGGCGCGCCCGCACTTCCGAAGTATACGCCATGATAGCCGCGATCAAGTCTGCCGAAGAAAGCTACCGCGCCGAAACCGGGCAATACCTCTCAACAGGAAACAATGAAAACGACTTCCTCCCGGCTCTCCTGGGATCCGGCGAACCCACCAGGAAAGAGTTCAACATCACCGGAAAACCCGCTTGGCAGGCCCTCGGCGTCTCCCCCCCGGCAAAGCACCTATACTGCGGATATGTCGCCATCGCGGGCGAGGCCAATGATTTCACCGGCGGAGGCCCAAGAGGAATCTCCCTCTTCGGCGGCGAAGTTCCAAGGGTCCCCTGGTTCTACATCCGTGCAACCTGTAACCTGGATGGAAACAACTCAGTCAACTCCTTCTACGAAACCACCCACGATCGGCAGACCATTTACATTGAAAACGAAGGCCGCTGATCCCCCGGCCGATCAAAAAACTCAACAACACGATCCCCAATCCCTCTCCTCGACTGACAAATTTTGTCACCCGATCCCGACGTGTTTTGTCACTCTGCCCTCAAACCCCCAACCGATCTCCCGGATTTGCACCATCGAAAACATGGGTTTTTCCCCAAAATCAACGTTATCCGCACAAAAATGCTTTTTTTCACCCCTTTGTTTTTTTGTTGTATAAATGGCCTGGTGATTGCATCATGTATTCTTGCGTGTGTTAGCAGGATAACATTTTTTTCCAAAAGGAGGTAAGACGATGTTGACAATGTTTAGGAAGATTAGAAAGCAAAAGGGTTTTACCCTGATCGAACTCATGATCGTGGTCGCGATCATCGGGATCCTGGCCGCGGTCGCAATCCCCGCGTTTATCCAGTACATGAGGCAAGCCAGAGCCTCGGAAGCAGGACCAAACCTAAAAAAGATCTATGATGCAGCAGCCGTGTATTTTGAGGAGGCGCGAACAGATCGAAAGGGAGTATCGATAGGTTATCAACTTCCAGTGTCTCAACCCATGACGCCAAAAGACCTTTGCTCATCAGACACCACCGGCGTAGGTCCGAGATGTAAAGAAACAGATTGGGATACTGCTACATGGCAAGCTCTTAACTTTGAAATAAATGATCCTCATTTTTTCCAGTATGAATTCCAATCTTCTAATGAAAATTTCACTGCCAGGGCCCAGGCAAACCTGGCCAACGACGACGGCGATTTATTCCTCTTCGAAAGAGCTGCAAGCGTTAATACCAATACCGGCACAGTCGCCGGCACAGGCGCTCTTTACCATTGGCGTGGACCTACTCAAGGAGGCGGCGGCGGCTGATCGATTTTCTTCCAGACCGGCATGAGCCCGATGGTCTAAAGCCTTCGGGCTTTTTTCTTTTCCGTATGCAAAACACTTTTGTTTTTTTAAAAAAATCGGGCCTCAACCCTTCCGGGTCGGGGCACTTTTGTTTTAAATTGCGGTTTGAGTTAGCCCTTAGTGCCCACTTCTTCATCGAGTTTTTTCAGGATTCCGCAGATGTCGGCTTCGGGGAGGTGAGCGTCCAGTGGGGGGCAGAGGTCGATGGACGGTCCGTATTCACGGTCAAAAAAGAGGTCCAGCTTTTCCTGGATGATGTCTTTCAAAAGTTTGCGAAGTTCCTGGCCGAAGATTTCTCCGGGCCGGGTTTTTCCCGGGATCTTGGATGCAGGAAAAAAGATGACTCCCGGAGGCGCGGAATCTCGGGGTTCTTCATGGCCGGGTGCATCAGGTCTGTCCGTGGTTTTCGAGAATTCGTCGAGAGCTGGTTCTTCAACTTCGTTTTCTTCCATGCACGACATGCGGTAGTTGTATATGGAATGGATGGAATCGGCAGTGGAAGGTTCCTGGTCGATGAACTCCCTCAAGGCGGCGAGTTTTACAAGGTCTTCGTATTGTCTGGAATTGAGCGAGAGGTATCGTTTGTGCCAGCCCGCGGTCAATTTGGCCCGCACGTAGCCGCACAAAAAGCCGTAACGCCAGCTCATCGGCTTGTGGGAGTATCGTTCTTCCAACAGAATTCCCATGCCTTCCACCAGGTGATCCAGGATGTCGGCCTCTACCTGTTCTCCCTTTACCTCGGCACGGATCCTGGTAACTGCAAGGTGGTGTTTTTGAGCAGCCCTGAGGGACCACTCCCCAAAGATGTCGAGGCCCATTCCCTTTAGTTTAAACCGCAAGGGGGATTCGAGCACAGCTCGTTTCAGGTCTATCATGAAAGAGGTTCCTCTCTCTTATTTGTCGTCCTTCCAGCGGTGGAAGAGATTTCTTTCGTTTGTGTAGATGTGTTTTGGACAACTCGTGACCTTTCTCCATTGGCGGTTTTGTTTTCTGATTTCTTCTAACTGGTTCTTGAATACTCCATTCTAACGATATAAACAATCGAGGCTCAATGCAAATAGGTTTTTATGTGAGATTTTACTTCAATGTTCTTTTATGTGGGTTTTGTATGAAAGGGTTGAAAGAAAGTCATTATGGTGGATTCATTGGGAAATAGATCGAGTGTCCATTCAGTGAAATTATTGTGGTGGTGTATCTGGCCCCTCATTGCAGCTTCATTGATTATTTTTTCTTTGAATGCAGTCGGAGAAGAATTCCTTAACGATATGGTTCTGGATTTTGGTTCTATCACCATTATGAAACCACTTTATACCTATTACATGGTTTTTTACGGATTTTTGGGGATAGGTGCTGTTGGATTTTTGGCTTTGGGAATCTCGCGAATTGTTAGTATCGAAAAAATAGGTTCTGTCTTAACTGAAAAATGGATTTGCTCATCAGATAGGAAATGGGTTGTCTTTGGAGCGATCTTTGCATTTGTGATCCCATTCGCAATTCGTTTTTTTATTCTTGAGGGTGCTGCGATTACCGAGGACGAAAGTGGTTACAGGTTTCTTGCCCAATTGTTGGCGAGTGGGCGACTGAAAGTGGATTCTCCGCCGCTTAAGATGTTTTTTGACAACCAGTTCATGATAAATGATGGCCATTTTTACCCCCAATATTTTGTGGGTTGGCCCTTGTTGCTGGTTCCGGGCGTGATGTTGAATATATCCGGCTATATGAATGCTTTTTATTCAGCTGCGATAGTTCCTGGATTGTTTTTTGTAATTAGAAGAGTAACCAACGGTTCGTGGGCAAAGGCCGGTGTGCTGTTATATTTGACTTCGCCCATGATGATGATAGGCGCTGCGACCGAATTGTCGCATACGACTTGTTTGTTGGCTTTAGTTTGGCAAACATGGTTCGTTCTTCGCAGTTTTGATGATGACGCTCCTTGGTGGGCGTTTTGCGGTGCTGCATTTTTTTTCAGTTTGGCGTTTATGAATAGACCTCTGACTGCGATTTCTATTGGACTTCCGATTTTGGGTTTGTGTCTTTATAAGACCTTCGGACTATCCAAAAGAAAACTCGTATGCTCCCTGATTTCATTTGTATTGCCAGCGCTAATAATGGCGACATTATTCTTAATGGTGAACAGAATACAGAACGGATCCTTTTTTCTTACCTCATACCAGCGATACCTATCTTATGTGAGAAGTAATGGTAATGTCTTTTCAGGTTTGTCGCGGGGTCACACCGACCTTTCCGGTTTTAGCGTCAATAGTATTCTTTCTTTTTCTGCGATAGGCTTGGTGCGCTTGAACTTTGCACTTTTTGGTTGGCCTTTTTCGTTTCTTTTCATGGTCTTTTCATGCAGGAAAAATATTGAGAAGATATTCTGGTTTTCCTTTGTGTTTCATTTTCTGATCCATGCATGGAATTACAGCTCGGGAATAGATACGTTCGGACCGGTGAAACACTTTGAACTTGCATTGCCGGTAATTGTTTTGTCGGTTGTAGGGCTCAAGAGAATGGTGGATTATGGCTCTGTGGCTCCGGCTATTCCTAGTTTAGGCAATATGCCTTCGATCAAAATGAAAACAATTCCGATCTGTTTGTTTTGTTCGTTGATTCTGTTGAATCTGGGGGGGTATTTTCAGATGCGGTTGGCATGCTTGAGCCGAATTGCTGATAATATTAATTCCGTTGAGAAAGAGCCGCAAAGACAAGGGATAAAAAATGCGATAATTTTTTCTAGTCTACTTTTTACAAATCAGGATTGTATTAGACCAACAAGACACTTTAGGGTTTTTCATAGTGTAAACGATCCTGATTTGAAAAATGACATCTTATGGGTGAATGATTTGGGTTATAAAAACAACAGAAAATTGATGTCTCGGTTTCCCGAGCGTACCGGTTATGTTAAGAAAATAAGACCTGATTGCAAGGTGGAGTTCGTTCCATTAGAAAGAATATCTAATGATAAAAATCAATAGATTAGAGGAGAAGAATCAATAATTGTTTGCTGCAAATGGTTCTGTGTCATAAGCCATTTCAGAAACTTCCGGAAATGGTGAGCGCGCCTCCGGTCGGGCCGGCCTCCGGGGAAACCGACACGGTTCTGTCTTGATCTCTTCCGCCGAAAGGCCATTTCCATTCGGTAAGCAATCCCAGGACAGCGGTGGCTACCCCCGCGCCCGCGGTTATCCCGATGAAAGCATTCGTGGCTTTCCTGTGGGAGATCCCCTTGTCCCGCGTGGAGTGAGTGGGCGAATCGTAGAAATCATCATGGAATTTCCTGGCTCTTACGCCGAGTGCGATGGTGGTTACACCGCTTACCAGAGTCAATGCCGCGGCCGAAGCAAAATAGTATACATGCAGGCGGGGTCGCTTTTCCCACCAAATGATTTTCTCCGGAGTCTCTTCCACCGGAGGATCGCCGTGTACGAATGTGGTGTCCGCAGGGGCGGCTTCGAACCTGTCAATTTCGATTTTTGTCACTTGGCCGCCGGTTGCTTCTACGGTGCGTCTTTCTCGTTCTACTCCGCCGGAGCGGATGACAACTTCATGACTACCGGGGCCGACGGCCTGCTCCACTTCTCCGGAACCTATGGGTTCGTCATTTATGATGATTGTAGCTTTGGGGTCGAACACGGATATTACGAGCACACCCGTTGCGGATTCGGCATTCTTGAGCGCTTCCGGCATTGCCGAGCGGATTTCCCCGATTTCTTTTTCATCGGCTCCGTCGAGCGCGCGCCTGAGATAAGTCACGGCTTGCACAGGTTCATCTTTTTCTGCGTAACAGACAGCGATGTTCAGAAGCAGGGACCTTCGTTGCCAGTAGGAATATGCCTTTTTGAAACTTTGAATAGCCTCATCGAGTTTTCCCTGTTGATACTGCTTTTGAGCCAGTGCAAACCACTTTTTAGCGGTCTTCGGATCCTGTTCTTTTGAGGAAGTTGTTTCAGAATCCAAAGATTGTTCCGCCTTGATTGATGGGGTGAGACCCATGAAGGCCAGGAAAAAACAAATCAGGAGACAGAATGTTCGTTGGTTCTTCATCTTGATTTACCTCTCCACAAACCCAAATGTTGCGATTGGAACGTTATAAATCGAACAATTGGCTTTTGGGTTTTCGTTTCTTAACCGGCGGTTTCCTCTTTTCAACCGGCCGGTCCGTTGTGGGCCGGGAAACCGTCGCTGGTCGCAAGGTGACATCCAGGGTTACATCCTCTTTCAACGTCACCCTGCGGCGCTCCCGTCTGAAACCCGGCGCGGTGATAACAATGTTTTCAGATCTGTCGGCGGGTTCCAGTTCTTCGCTTGTAAATGTATTCCCCTCGTATTTGTTTCCCCTGAATTCAACGACCGCTTCGGCTTCATCGGGGGCGATTTTCACGTGCAGCTTCACTTTGCGCACGGGTTCTTCTTCATCGATGTCACCGGTTTCCACCACACCGTCCGGGTCTTTTTCAACGACTTTGTCTTCGGCATGTTCGTCGGTTTCGGGATCCTCAGGATCGTCGCCATGTTCATCGGTTTCGGGATCCCCCGAACCCTCATCTTTTTCCTCGGATGGAGGGTCGTTTGCATCATCTTCTTTTTCTTCTATCACAGCGACGGAGGGGTCATCTTCATCGGCTTCTTGTTTTTGTTCCAGGCCGGCGACACTTTCTTTCTTGGGCGTTTCTTTCTCTCTGCCCGTTGCCGCTACGATGACCACTATCAGTATGATAAGCGCTACTATTCCTCCTCCGATTCCGAAATAAAGCTTCTTTCGTGACGTAGCTGTTTGTTCTTCTTTCTCCTCCCCTTCGTCTTCTCCATCATCTATGGCCACGTCGATTTCAACAGCGGGCTGCGGTTCGGGTGGCGGAGGCTGCTCTGCCGGTGGCGGAGGTTTGGGAGGAGCGTCTTCTTGTTTTTTGACCGCTTTTTCAGCTTGGGCATTTGTGGTGGATGCTTCTGACTGTGCGGGTTTCTTGTCTTTTTCTGTTTCGCCGGCTTCTTCGAATTCAAGGTCCGCTATATCAAGCTCCATTGCAGAAGGTTCTCTTTTGGATGCTTTCTTGCCGGCACGCGATGCAGGAGAAGGAGACTCCGCCTGTCGGCTTTCGCCTCTCATGGTCTTTTTTAAGGCTTCTTCGGCATGGAATCCGGGAGCGGTTACAGGGTGAATTTCTTTCTTTTCTGAAATGCCGAAGGGTTTCTTTTCTTTATCTTCCGCTTGATCTTCTTTTTGTTCTTCCTCTCTTTTTTTGAGTTCGGCCAGCCTTTTCCCTAGTGGTGAATTAGGATCGATCTCAGCGGAAACCCTCCTGGTTCTCTTTGTTTTTAGCTCTTTTACTTCAGGCTTTATCTCTTCACTTTTTGTTTCTTTAACCTTCTTTTCTTCGGGTTTCTTTTCTTCGGGCTTGGTTTCTTCGATTTTTGTTTCTTCCGGTTTCTTTTCTTCGAGCTGGGTTTCTTCTGTTTTTGTTTCTTCCGGTTTCTTTTCTTCGAGCTTGGTTTCTTCTGTTTTTGTTTCTTCCGGTTTCTTTTCTTCGGGCTTGGTTTCTTCGGTTTTTGTTTCTTCCGGTTTCTTTTCTTCGAGCTTGGTTTCTTCTGTTTTTGTTTCTTCCGGTTTCTTTTCTTCGAGC
>SLPX01000222.1 GCA_007131745.1 Myxococcales bacterium | reverse complement strand
TCAGTTTGAACATAGAAAAAAGAAGGGTTTCCGGTCAAGTCATCCGTCTGCCTTTCCGAAACTGTATGAGAGCCCCTCGAAATCCCATTTGCCGCACTATCACCGGGTTAAATGGTACAGCACTAAGGGTGTTTTTAAAAAAACTTCAGCCTGGCGCTTGAGCGCCTCCGGCATTAACTGTGGGACGGAGGAATCAATAATGTAAGGCGGGGTTGTTTTTTCACTGCGCATCCATGGCGCACCGGAACCCGGCGTAGTCGCTACGAAGCGTCGGGTCGACTACGTTGCGGCTCTCCACCCGGAGCATCGAAGCAATGCCGTTGTTGAAACCACCGCCGCGGAGCAACCGGTACCTTCCACGTGGGCTGTCCACCCAAGCGCTACCATCAGATGGCAGTTTACCTCCTTTTTCGCAAAATCTTGCTTTTGGATTTTCATCGCAGTCATACGAGCCATGATAGTCATCCTCCACCCATTCCCACACATTGCCTGCCATGTCGCACAAGCCCTGCTCAGTATTTCCCTTCGGCTTGGAACACACCGGCCATGTTGTGCCTTTGCCGCATCCCTCACCATCGTCATCCATCACAGCCAGGTCGCAGGTAGGCTCCTTTTTGCCCCAAGGATATTCAAAAGGTTTACCCCTGCTTTTTGCAACATATTCCCACTCCGCCTCGCTCGGCAGTCGGCCTCCGGCCCATCTGCAATAGTCGCGTGCTTGGTCCCAATTAACGCCGTTTACCGGATGATCATCACGCCCTGATTGGTCCCAGTTCAATTGTCCAGGCCCTGTGAGCGGTGCTGAACACTTTTTGGCTTCGACGCACTTTTTATACTGAGCCACAGTAACCTGAGTCTTTGCCATCCAAACTGTATTTATGTTCACCTTACGAACAGGCTTTTCGTTTTCCAATCCCGTTTCCGACCCCATCTGAAAGTTGCCGCCCTTGATTTCCACCCAGGTTATCCCGGTTCGGCTGTCTTCTCTTGTTTTCGTATCCGCCTCCACCTTTTTCCTCATTTCCTCCCTTTTCTTCTCAGCGGCCTCCGCTTCCACCTTACTGTCTTCCTTCTTCTCCGATTCCTTTTTGTCACAACCCCACGGCAAAAAGACCAATGCCAACACTGAAAAAAGAAAACCGGACAAATGGTAATAGGTTCGTTTGCTCTCCATGATCAAGGCTTCTTTCCGCAAAAAATGCTCTTCGGCTCCCATTTACAGTATGCCTCTTAATTATCTCCATTTTTTATTCCGCTACTTCGGCCAAGTCAAACACTATGCAGTGGACCGCATATTCTAGACCAAAATTGGATCCGATTAAGGTGGGGCCTGCTCTCATAATGAATTGGTTGTAGTAATAGTATTGTGTTTCTCTGGAGGCGACCGTAGGGAGCCTCCGGGAGGGGGGTCCGGGGGAGACTGACAACTGGTTGAGAAAAAATCCACTTGAATGGTCGCTGACGCGGCACCCGAGACGGCACCCGAGACGGCACCCGCGGCGATTTTTGGGTTTTCGAGGTCTTTGGAATGCTTGACATGAAGGTGTAAGTACTGTAAATGATTCGGCGTCTTGATGACGTGCGGGATTAACTCAGTTGGTAGAGTGTCAGCTTCCCAAGCTGAATGTCGCCGGTTCGAGCCCGGTATCCCGCTTTTCAGTGCTTTGAAATAATAGCTATTCAGCTCGTAAAACAACTATAATCATTTGGAAACATTTTGTATCGGGGTGAGCGGAAGGGTGTCACGATTTCGAGCTGGTCGTGGAATCGGCGTGTTGGAGATGGATTCGGGGAGATAATCTGGGAGATCATCGGGGAGAAACAATTTGTTTTTCACGGGAAAAAGTGTTAGCTGTAAATAGGTTTACTTCAGTTCTTTTTTGAACAAAATTTACGGTCGATTTATCGGGCTGCAAACAGGATAAAGACGTTTTCGAGCACTTAAAGGGGCTGTCTCGCAAGAAAATGAGACAGTCGGGAGAAGGGCTCAATGAACACTTGGAAGTGTCCTTTCAAGCAAAGGATATTTTTCTGCGCAAGGGAGTTGCCATGAAAGCCATGATCGAGAAGGAAAGGGAAATCAGGCGTCAGAGAGCGGTGAAGGAGGAGTTGGTCGTACAACCGAAGGCAGCGCCGAAGACCCCCGGGCGGTTTCCGCCGGTGGGGGCGGTTTTCGAAGTGCAGGGAAAGTCGGGAGTGAACTATGAGGTTTCGCTGAGACATCTCGATTCCCCGGCCAATCATTGCACTTGCCCTGATTTCTCAACGAACTCGCTTGGAACCTGCAAGCATCTTGAAGGGGTGAAGCTGTACCTTGAAAAAGAAGCTCCGGATCTGTTTGAGACAATGAAGAAAAGCGCTGTGGAAAGCAGTTTTCCCCCGGTGAACCTGGTTTACCTTGACCATACAATTTCCCCTCCCACGGTGCGTTTCCACATGGAAGAGAAAAGTGGAAAGCTGGAAGAATCGTGCAACAAGGTTTTCGGTAAAAACAACCGTCTCACCCTGAGCAAGATGAAAAAGGAATTCCCGGAGTTCATCGACCGATCCGATGAACTGGGGTTTAATGTCACACCTGAAACAATGCGCTTTGTAGATGAGGTTCTGCAAAAAGCGGCTATGAACAAGGATGCGGAAAAGAGGGCGAAAGAATTCGATAAGAAGGTTATAAAGGCTATAAAGGATGAAAAGGATATAAAGGGTGCAAAAGTCGAGGAGATGGAAAAAGGCGGAGGAGTTCCGGATTACGTGCTCGAGGGTGCCCGGTTTTTGTTGCAGGTCCGGCGCGGGCTTGTACTGGATGATACGGGTTTGGACAGGGCCGGTCAGGCGCTTCGTGCAACAAAATTCATCCTGGATTCAAACCCGCAGGAATCCCGAAAACTGATCGTGTTCTGCAATGAATTTCAGATTGCAAAATGGCGGAACATGATTGCCGAGCATCTTGTTTTCACTCCGTTTGTGTTCAAAGCATCGAACGGTGATGAAAGCGAATCAAGGTTAAGCAAAGCAAAGTTCATTCTGGCTGCGTATAAGGACGTGCCCGGTCTGGTATCGAAATTAAAAATCAGCCAAAACGATATACTGGTATTGGATAACATACATAATTTCGGCAATTGGCAGGGAAGCGGAGGACGTTCCATAAAATCCATTGGCTGCGCCCATGTCTTCGCTCTTTCATCCCCCCTCTTGCTGGAAAATCCGAAAAGACTTTTTTACACCGTACAGTATCTGGATCCTTATCTCCTGGGACCGTCCTGGTCCTTTTGGGATCGTCACCTGGTAAGAGATGAACGAGGAGCTATTGTCGACAGAATCAACATGGACGAAATGGAGAAGAAGATTGCCGGAATTTCCGTAAAGCGGTCTTTCGTCGACATTGAAGAAGAGCTAAAAGAACCTTTGTTGTTGGAGATCGGGGTTCTTCCTACTACGGCGCAAAAAAAGAAGATCAATCCGGCGTTGGAGGCCCTGCTGAAAAGCCTTATGACAGGCATGGATTGGAACCCCGCTCAAAGAGCCACAGTGGTCGCCCAATCGGCTCGTCTCCGAAAACTCAGCAATTTCTTGGAATCGGATGTGAGCGAACAGACCTCTCCGAAAATCAAGGCGCTCCTGAAATTATTCAGAGACATTCATGGAGAAAACGGTTCGTTTTCATTCATTGTTTTCACACGTTTCCGCGACAACGCAGCCCGAACCGCCTCGATCCTGCAGGAAGCAGGTTACCCGACGTCATGCATCACGAGGACTATGTCACAGGAAGACAGAGTCAAAGCGCTGGAAGATTTCGGAGAGGAAATACTTTCCGGTCTGGTGGTCGCCGACGATATTTTGGAGGGGATGGAACCAATAAACGTCAATACGGTAGTGGAATTGGATATCCCCTGGACTCCGGCCACAACAAAACAAAGAGATCGAGTGGGGACGCTGATCAAGAAAAACGGTTTTCAATTGAGGATGAGGTATTACCTGACAAACAGCATCGAGGAAATCGTCAAGATCAACGTGGCACAGCGCGCCAATGAAATCGAAGAGTTGCTCCCTGATCCAACCATGGAAATGGAAGGTCTTCCGGCCAGGGGATCGGAACCATTGTCCCGAATAGTGGAACTCTTGCTCGACAGGGATGCCTTGAAGGCACTATTGCCTTCAAAGGCGGAGGAACGTCCGGCCGGGAAAAGCGGACGGCCGAAGCAGCGGCAAGGGGGCCGTCAAGCGGCCGGCGGCTCTTCCAGGAAGCCCAAAAGCGGAAAGAAAAGTCCGAAATCCGCCAAAAGGGTGACGACGAGAGGAGACGTGATCGTACTCGGACTGACCACGAGAAACCAGCGGCCCCCGGGCGTAACGGATGAAAGCGAGTTAAGAAAACTGGGGCTGGGGGTGGCCGTGACATACAGTTACGGTTCAGACAATTTTACAGCGTGGCGTCAAGAATATGTAAACGAATTGATTCGCACGTTGATGTCCGCTCAACTCGTTGTGGGTTGGAAAACCAAAGGTTTTGATTACAAGATACTGACGGCCTATACAGGCCTGCCGTTGAACCAGGTCCCCACGATAGATATCCTCACCGAAGTCGAAAATGCTCTCGGTTATCAGATACCCGCGGAACTTATCACGCACGCCACCCTCGAAAAGCGGCGGCGCTTGATGACGGACAAGGCGGTTGCCATGTGGCGCAACGGACGCATAAGGGAACTGGCGGAACTGGTCTACGAAGACGTAAGGCTGACGCGGGATATTTTCTCGATTGTAGTCCGAAACAGGAAAATATATTACCCGAAGGCGCCGACCGGGTTTCCGACCCCGGTGGAGCTGGACCTGTCATCCAAAATCCCCGAACAGGCGGTTTCCCTGATCGGAAAACCGCCAAAGCGGTTAGGCCGCAGGCGGATGTGATTTCAACCATCAGCGGAGATGACAGCCGAAAAACTCAATAGTGAACATCAACTGCCATCCCATCCCTGGCAAAAAACAAAGTCAGGTTCCTGCTTTCTTTCTGCAGGATTCGCTCCCGCTTCGCCATTGCAACATCGTCGCTCATGGGATCATGGTGAAAAAGGGCAAGTTTTCTCACTCCGGCCTCACAGGCCGCTGCCAAGACCTCCTCGCAGGTGGAATGTCCCCATCCGCTTCTCTTTTCATAGTCAACTGAAGTGTACTGTCCGTCACCAATCAAGAGGTCCGCTCCGCGTGCTGCTTCAACCAAACTGTTGAAAGCCTCCGGATGCTTCCGCCTGTGAATCTCGTTGTCCGTTGCGTAAACAATTGTTCCCGAATCTCCGCATATACTGTAACCAAAAGCTCCACCGGGATGATTCACACCAAAACAGTTGATCCTCAAACCGCGGTATTCGATTCCATTTTCAGGCATTTCTTCAAAACGTATTTCCGAAGACAACGCCGTAAAGGGGACGGGAAAAACTTCCTGCTCCATCTGCCTGGTCAATATCGCTTCGACTCTGGCATGCAAGAGCGAGGGAACAAACACGCGAAAAACAAATCCATCTTTGAACAACGGAGCAAAAAACGGCAATCCCTGAACGTGATCCCAATGCGTGTGACTGAAAAGCAGCGCTGACTCGGAAGGAGTTTGCATCGCGGAGGATAAGCCCAACTCTCTTATGCCCGTACCCCCGTCCAAGATAATCCGTGTTTCACCCTGGGTGATCTCCACACACGCGGTGTTACCCCCGTATTTTTCAGTCATTCGACCAGGTGTTGGGATGGACCCTCGCACACCCCAGAATTTGATTCTCATCCAGACACCTCGGGAACAATGTTCAAGTGTTTTCAGCCCGATTTCCGTTCAAGTCGAGTCTTTTCAAAATAAACCATGTCAATGTTTCCAACCGAAATAATATCTCCGTCCGAAAGACGGCACTCCGCGACCCTGGTTCGATTCACTGCCGTCCCGTTCGTGCTGTTGAGATCACGCAATACGTAACCGCCTGTTTCCGACACCACTTCAAAATGCTTCCTGGAAGCAGAAGCAGTATCCAGGAATAGGTCTGCAAACGAAGATCGTCCCGCTACAACCGATCCGGAACCCAACTTAAGTTCTTTGCCCCTCCCCTTCCCTTTCACGATTTTCAAAAAACAGCGGCGGACCACTTCCAAAGAGCTTGTTTGACCCACATCGCCATCATCCCAGTTCATCAACTTGATTACATCGGTCCGTTCGTCACACATCGCGGTCCTTGCCCTTCTCTACGGAGCGGGGTACCTAAAACAAAATCCCGATTTTTAAACGACGAGCAGTTCCGATTATCATAAATTATGGTTGATTGCAGCGCAAGTTCACTTTCAAGCCTGCTGAAATCCTTTTTTCTCAGTCATCAAAAGGATGCGCGGGTTTCTTTTTTTTCGGCACAGTCAAAGGTTTGTCGTCATCAAAAGGATTGAATCCCGGTTTGACCTTCTTCCGCTGAGGCTTCGGATCGGTCACGGGTTCTAGTTTGGGCTTGGTCGGCCTTTCCTTTGTCTTCTTTTCAGTGGGATCCGCGTGCTTTGTCCCGGTCAAAGTCCCATCCTTACGAGGTGTAGATACCCGAAGACCTGATTTCTTGCCGCCTTCAATCTTTCTCATTTCCATCGTAAACTCTTCAGGACTATCCTTGCCAAAGCGAATGACTTCAGTTTCATAACCCCTGAGCGCGAGCATGACCGAGAGTTCACCTTCTTTCGGCATCTTTAATGCGCAAGGAGTTTTGCAATGGAGCCTGCCGCGCAACCTGACATCGACCGCTGAAGGAATGGTTTGCAGGAAAACTTCCCCCGGACCTGCCCCTGCAACTTCTTGCTCATCTGTTTTTTTGCCCGAATCAACTGCCTCTTTTTCATCCTTCTCTTTTTCAGCTACGGTGATATCTTCCTTGTCTTCCTTGTCTTTCTTATCTTCGATTTGCTCCGGCTTCTCCTTGGTTTCTCCATCTTCCGCCTTTTTCGACGAAGATGATTCCCCACTGTCTCCACTTCCCGGACCCCACAAAAAATACCAGGCACCGGCCCCTCCTCCGCCCAACAGTACCACTGCAAGGACGACAATCACTGCAACGAGACCAGCGGAACTCTTCCCGCCGACCGGTGGAACAGTTGCTCCTGGAATATAGGGCTGAGACGCGGTTGAAACCCCTCCATTCAGCATCGGCTGCGATGTCGACGCAGTTCCTCCCGCCATCCCCGGAGGCGGCATGGTGCCCGGATTGATCGGAGGTTGAGATACATTGGGACCCGTAGCAGATTGGTACGGCCCTGAACGCATGGGTTCCGCAACAGCTTGCTGTGCCGCGGACATCTGGGTCCATCCTCCCCCCGACCCTCCTCCATCCATCGGCGGCGGTGGCTCTGCAAGAGGACTCATCGGGCGCACGACGTCATGAAATGAGGACACCGACCTTTCGACAGCAGCGAGAGCATCCAGCATTTCTTCCATCGACCTGTACCGGTTTTCCGGCATCTTATCCATTGCCTTAAGGATTACCGTCTCGATCTCGGGGTGTATTTCCCGGCCGGGAGCGGCCTGTCTAGGCGGCACCACGGACTCGGTGACATGCTTGGTTAGAATTCCTATAAAGGAATCCGCCTTGAACGGCACGGTTCCGGTGAACATCTCGTACATCATCACGCCGACCGAGTAAATATCCGCGCGTGCATCAAGATGTTTTCCCATGGCCTGTTCGGGTGACATGTAATGAGGAGTGCCAAAAACAGAGCCCGTCTTTGTAAGATTGTCATTACCCGGATCATTGACCTTGGCGATGCCGAAATCCAATATCTTGGCCAACTCCTTCCCGTCCTTGTCCTTGGTCAAAAAAACGTTTTCAGGTTTCATGTCCCTGTGAATAATCCCCTTGGCATGCGCGGCAGCCAAACCCCTGCAGATTTGCACCACTATCCCCAATGCATGAGGCGGATCCAACGGCTTTTTCAACATCACCCGGGCAAGCTCCTCGCCTTCGAGAAACTCCATCGTGCAATAGAAGCTTCCATCCGGCAGCTTGCCGAAATCATCCACGGTTACTATGTTTTCGTGACCGATCTCCGACGTGGAACGCGCTTCTCTTTGAAAACGCTCAACAGCTTCCTTGTTTCCCGTGATCTCGGGCCTGAGCAGTTTAAGAGCAACTCTCTTGTTCAGGTATACGTGTTCCGCCTCATACACCTCTCCCATGCCTCCCGCTCCCAGAAGTCTTGCTATGCGATACCGATCGGCCAGGATCTGGCCCACCCTGCTGGGCACCGCGGGGGGCTCGTTTTCCTGAAGCTCTGTTCCGTCCTTCGGACAAAACTTCTTCGCATCTTCGTATTTGGTGTTGCAAGCAGGACAATAGGGCATAACGATTCCTCAAGCCTCCGACGGAAAAACGCCGACAATATGATTATCTATTACCTATTCGAGTATTCCACATTCCATAACCAACATACACTCTATACTCTTATTCCACAAAAACAAATTTGCACCATTTTTCACAAAACATCTCAAAACCAGTCTGAGTTTACCCGGACATTTTGTAAACCGGGAGTCGCGTTTGATTCAATTTCAATACGGATAGACTCCTACATTTCTATGGACCCATGAAACCGCTTTTCATTGGATCCATTTCCATCCTCGATTCCTGGGCTCATTGTTACCGGCCGATGTTTCATTAAAAACACAAAGGCAATAGAGATTCGTGGGAGTGAACCGGCGAAAGAAGTTCACATAAACCACATGCAGTCTTGCCTAGTTTGGATTGATACATTACAAACATGCACATGGGAAACACAAACATCCCTTGCCGGCCCGATGGCGAACCGGAAAAACAAGGAAGAGAAATCACCTTGAAAACGAAACGGCTTGCCAAAACGGTGGCTAAGAAACCGGCGGCCGAGGGCAAACGGTTGGCCGAATTTATCATGCTTCTCTACCGGCAGTGGCGAACTGATCAGTGTGGTCTCCGGGCAGGTGCTCTGACCTTTACAACCGTGTTGTCTTTGGTTCCCCTGACAGCGGTAAGCGTCACCCTGCTGGAAGCAACCGGTCACACCCGGGGAGAAGACGCACTGGTGAATTTTTTAAGCCGTCATGTCATGCCCATGGAAGGCATGTACATAGCGGGCTACGTGCGGGATTTCGCAAGAAACATAAAGGTCAAAGCGCTGGGCCCAATGGGAGTTACCCTGACGCTGTCCATAAGTTATCTGCTGTTCCATTCAATGGAAGCCTCGTTCAACGACATTTGGCGAGCGCGTGAGCGAAGACCTATACTGCAAAAGTTCACCGTTTTTTGGGCGCTCGCTACATTGGGTCCTTTCATCCTGGCGCTCAGCCTCGTTCAAAGCACTCGCCTGCTGCAAAGCTTCACACCCCTTTGGATCCTCGTTCCATTCCTTGGAATCTGGGCGCTGCTTACTCTTGCAAACCGGCTGCTACCTCACACCCACGTAAACTGGAAAACAGCGATCATAGCCGGATTCGTTTCGGCCCTCGTATTCGAAATAGCAAAATATGGCTTTTCGATTTATTTCGCAAAGGTTGCGTTCACAAATTACAGCACGATATATGGAAGGCTCGCCTTGATTCCAACCCTGCTCGTCTGGATTGTGACATCCTGGACAGCCGTCCTTATAGGTGTGGAAACCGGCTATATTTTCCAAAACAAGTCGCTGGTCAGAATGAGGCACGGAAAAAGCGCTTGGGATGACCGGGATTCGAGATGGACCGCCTGGGTCAACGGCAATGTGGGAGCCCGCGTCATGCTATCCATAGCAAACAGATTCAAAAAAGGGGAAGGTGCTCTCAAGGCAAGGGCATTGGCGACTAGTTTGAACGTGCCCGAAGAAGCGATGCAGGAAATCCTGAGACGTATGCGCGAGGCTGAACTGTTGGTGGAAGTTTCAGGGGATACCAGCGGCTATATGCCGAACCTTCCCCTTGACGATATATCCTTGCACAAAATATTGAATCTTTTTGAAGATCCGGACACGGAAACAGTGGACCAGGCAAACCTTGATGAAGCATTTGAACGCTTGAAACAAAAGAAGAATACAATTGCTGAAAAAATCAATTTCTCGATCCTGGCGTCGGGAGCCATGACGAAGCCAGAGGGAGCGGAAGAAGAAGCAGTTAAAAACAACATCGAAGTGAAAAACAGCGATGTTGAATCAGGAGAAACAACCACCTGATTGCCGGTGAAACCATAATGGACCTCGCTCAAATAATTCAGAAATACGGATCTCTTTACGAAATCCGGGCAAGAGACAAGATTTCCTTTTTTGCAGAAATATCTCAAAAGCTGGCGACAAACGCCGGAGAAACAACGGACATAGAAATCGAAACCGTTCTGCGAGAAAGGGAATCAATTGAAAGCACCGCGCTCGGGCCCGGGGTGGCATTGCCCCACGGAAAATGCCCGGGGATTCAAAAGCCGATCTGCTGTTTTGCCGTCAGCCGAGACGGCGTTGACTTCGGAGCCGCAGATGGAAGTTTGACTCACATATTTTTCGTTATGCTGACACCCGCTTCAAACAACGGATCTCATTTGGCGACTCTGGCGGAAGTCTCCATGATAATGTCCGATCCCGGCTTGCGTCAATCCATCATGGAAGCCGAAACCAAGCAAGACGTGATCGATACCATGCAGACCGGAGAAACCAATCATCCGGAGACAGAAAAATTCACTATGGATACGAAAGGTTACGAATGAAGATAGTCGTGGTCACCGGATTATCAGGGTCGGGAAAATCCGCCGCTCTTCATGCTCTTGAAGACATCGGGTATTACGCGGTCGATAATCTTCCCCTGCCCTTGCTCCCTAAACTCGTTGATTTAATCCACCAAACACAGGAAACCGATCATGCCGCTCTGGTGGTCGACGCTCGTTCCGGGGAATTTATCCAAGAATATGAAGTTCATTTTGAATCCCTGCGGAGCGCAGGACACGAAGTTGAAGTAGTCTTTCTCGAAGCACCTCAGGAAGTGCTGGTACGAAGGTTTTCCGAAACAAGGCGACGCCATCCACTTGACAGAAACGATGTCATATCCGGTATCAAGGCCGAAAAAGCGCTTCTTGCAGGGCTGAAAGAGGAAAGTCGTGAGATCATAGACACCGGCTCTTTGAACCCTCACGATTTGAAACGATTGATATGGGAACGATACGGCGAAAGTGGAATGTCACTGGTTTTGATAAGCTTCGGCTTCAAGTATGGAGTGCCGTTGGAAGCAAACACGGTATTTGACGTCAGGTTCCTACCCAACCCATATTTTGATAGGAAACTCACAGATCTGCCGGGCACCGACACCAGGGTGGCAAAATATGTGCTTGGTTCGGAAGAAGCCGAAGGCTTCCTGCAACGCATAGAAGACCTTCTGGAATTCATGTTGCCGCTGTATTCCAGAGAAGGAAAGACCTGCTTGACCGTTGCCACCGGCTGCACGGGAGGACGACATCGATCTGTAGCTGTGACCGAATGTCTCCGAACACGCCTTTCGTCAAAAGGCATCAAGGCATCAGTCAGGCACCGCGACATCGGCGTGAGCAAAAAGAAACAGTCATTGGGAAAATCATACGAAACGAAATCTTGAGAATCATCGACGACACATGAGCCGCTTCAAAAAGAAAAAGCCCCAAAGCAAAGACGAAAACATCTCCAAAAAGGTGATCCTGGGTGACGAAACGGGATTGCATATCAGACCTGCAAGTCTTTTGGCGAAAATGGCAGGAGGATTCGAATCCGAAATATCCGTAAACAAGGAAGGTCGCGCTGCGAATGCAAAAAGTATAATGGAGATTCTTACATTGGGCGCAGCGGGAGGCAGCGTGATCGAGATAACAGCCACCGGCAAAGATGCTGCGGAAGCAGTTGAAACCATTGCTAATTTCATAGAGAAAGGGTTCGTGGATGGAGGCGGGTAAAAACAAACGTACTCAGACCTTCACCGGGGTTGGCGTTTCAAGGGGCATAGCCATCGGCAGGGCGTACATCGTAAAGCGCCGGAGTGTTTCTATTCCAAAGCGGAAAATAGACCCGTCACAAGTTTTTGCCGAAGTGGAACGTTTCAAGCTGGCTCTGGAAGAATCTCACAAGCAACTCGAAACCCTGCGCGAGAAAGTTCCCGATGCCATAGAAGAACCGGGTGACATCCTGGCCGCTCATCAACTCATGCTCAGTGACGATCTTTTGGTCCAGGGAACACTGAGAAGAATCCAGGATGATGAAATCAATGCTGAATGGGCGCTGTCAAAGACTATTGAACACGTAACCGAGGTTTTCGATCATGTCGACGATCCGTATTTCAAAGAAAGACGGTCTGATGTCGAATTTGTAGGCGAACGGGTTCTGCGAAATCTCATCGGGGAAGGCGATTTGATGGTATCGCCTCCGGCTGATGCAATTGCAGTGGCGCGCTTTTTGAGCCCCGCGGACGCAGTTCAGTTGCACAAAGCAGCGGTAAGCGGATTGGTAACCGAAACGGGCGGCGTAACATCGCACACAGCGCTGGTAGCAAGAGCATTTGAAATACCTGCCATTGTAGGCGCATCCGATATTACAGACCATGTTTCTTCCGGTGATCTTCTGATAATCGACGGAAAAAACGGACTGGCCATCGTGGAGCCTGAACTCGAAATCATCAATGAATACAGAGACAAGGCAAGAAAGCTCGCTGCGGCCGAACAGGAATTACTCCAGGACAAAAACCTGCCGGCGGAAACAACCGACGGCGTCAGAATTGAGTTGCACGCAAACATCGAATTGCCGGAAGAGATTCCTTCCGTCCTGGATCACGGAGCGGAAGGCGTGGGCCTGTACAGAACGGAATACCTATACCTGAGCCGAGACACCCTTCCATCGGAAGAAGAATTGCTCTCTTCTTTCAGAAAAGTGCTCAGATTGATCGGAAACAACCCGGTGACATTTCGAACCTTCGACCTGGGCGGAGACAAGGCCGCTGCTTTCTTTAAGAGAAAGCAGGAAACAAATCCGGCATTAGGGCTGAGAAGCACCAGGCTGGCATTGAAAGAACCCGATGCCTTCAGGACACATCTAAGAGCGCTTCTGAGAAGCGTCGACGGAGAACGATTGCAAGTGATGTTCCCCATGATATCGGATTTGTCCGAATTGAGAGCTGCCAAACAGGTTTTGTTTGATGTCCGAGACGAACTGAGTGAAGCAGGAGAACCTATTCCCAGGGAATTAATCATAGGAACGATGGTCGAAATGCCTTCAGCAGCGGTTCTGTCCGACCTCCTGGCGCTGGAATGCGATTTTTTTTCGGTGGGTTCCAATGATCTGATCCAATACACCCTCGCTATCGACCGGGTGAACGAGCAGGTGGCGTATCTCTACCATCCGCTCCATCCCGCCATTTTGAAACTGCTCAAGCGGATTGTAGACAATGGACATGAAAACGGGATTAAAGTCTCCATTTGCGGTGCAATGGCAGGCGAACCCATGCTGAGCGTCGTCCTGGTGGGGCTTGGACTGGACTCGCTGAGCATGCCTTGCGTGTCCATACCTCTCGTCAAAAAAGTGATCCGCCGCACGTCATACGAAAAAGCCGTGTCACTTGTCGAGAGTTTGCTGCAAATGGAAACCGTGGAAGAAATTGAAGACACGGTCATGCAATTCATGTGTGTGAATTACAAAGAAATAATTATGGAAACAAAACATCGTGATCTTTTTTCATGGCGGCTGCCCCCCTCCGGACTGACATAAAGCTATTTCAATAATCGAAATCCACAAATGCCTCCATCATCGAACCCATTCAAACGGAGTTGATTCATCATGATTGTTCTTGTCATCAACAGTGGAAGCTCATCACTCAAATTCGCAGTCAGGGAAACGAATGACGACTCTTTTCTCTGCAAGGGACTAGTGGAACGCATCGGCATGGAAGACGCCATATTCAACTATGAAGCGGCCGCAAGAAACCCGACAAAAAAAATTCTTCCGGTGAAAGACCATAGCGAAGCGGTATCCGCAGCCTTGGATGCAATCACTGATCCGGAAGACGGGGTTGTGCACAATCCAGCGGACATCCGCGCTGTAGGGCACCGCATCGTGCACGGCGGAGAATCCGTCAAATCATCCAGGTTACTCACCCCTGAAGTGGAAAGAATTATTGAACAAGCATCCTACATGGCGCCCCTGCACAACCCGGCCAACCTCATGGGAGTCAAGGCCGTACGCCGTGTTTTACCGGATGTTCCACATGTTGGAGTATTCGACACTGCGTTTCATGCTTCAATGCCCGAATCCTCCTACATATATGCACTGGATTACGCCATGTACGAAACCCATTCCATCAGGAGATACGGTTTCCACGGCACATCACATCGGTTCGTAGCAACAAGGGCCGCCGCCCTGCTCCAAAAACCACTCTCAGACCTGAACTGCATCACCTGCCATCTTGGAAATGGATGTTCACTGACTGCCGTGAAGAACGGCAAATCCGTTGACACATCCATGGGGCTTGGAACAGTTTGCGGCATACCTATGGGGACAAGGTCCGGAGACATAGACCCCGCTGTCGTTCTTCACCTGATGGACTCGTTGAAAATGGAATCAAGCGAAATAAAAGATCTTCTGTACAAAAAATCGGGACTCAAGGGCCTGAGCGGCCTGACACATGACATGAGAGACATCGAAGCCGCCGCTGCAAAGGGAAATCAAAGAGCAATCCTCGCTCTTGAAGTGTTCGCTGCATGCACGAAAAAATACATAGGCGCTTACGCCACCCATATGGAAGGACGTTTGGACGCAATCGTCTTCACCGCCGGTATCGGCGAAAACAGCCCAACGGTCCGAGGTCGGATTTGCAAGGGTCTTGAAATAATGGGCGCAAGGTTGGACAAAACCATTAACGAAGCAACTCGCGGAAATGAAGGGGTGATCTCCGGTTCAGATTCCGCTGTTAAGATCTTTGTCATACCCACCGACGAAGAGGTAATGA
Source organism: Myxococcales bacterium (assembly GCA_007131745.1). The sequence goes on along the minus strand of SLPX01000222.1, from coordinate 8,713 downwards.
TAGCGCGCGAAGCCGGTTTGCTGGCGAAGTAAGACTGCTCCACTCCCGCGAACAGTAAATGATCAAGCGATTTTTTAGTTTCGACGACGACGACGAATCCTTTTCCGCCGTATCCGAATCAGCCCGAAAAGTCCCAGCAGAAAGATAATCCCGACACCTCCGAAACGATCCCTCCTCGGCACGGAGGCGACACGGCAATCACAACCTCCTTCTGTTCCTCCGCCTTTTCCGACACAATGAACGGATTGGGCACAATCGGGGTCTTCACAATCGGTAAGTCCGTTATGCGTGTCATCTATGCCGTTGTTGCAGATCTCGTAATCGGCCGGTTGGCAAGCCCAGAAGTCAGCGCATTCGGGGTCTTCGCAATCGGTAAGCCCGTTTCCGGTGTCGTCGATTCCATTATCGCAAATCTCCACGTTGTCATCGCCGCATTTCAAGCTCAGCTGGTAGCCACCGCTTGTCTCCTCTTTGGAGTCGACCACGATGTAGGTGTCCTGGTCGATCGTTAAAACAAACGAATCCTGTGTTCCGCCCGGTTTTGCGCTTACTCCCAAGCACCGGTTCGTGTCGCAACTGTCGCCGCTTGCCGGCAGTGCAAAAAGATCCATGTCGAGACCAGTGGTGGGCGTCAAGGTCACAGTAACCCTGGTGCCGACAGGCGCGTTGATCTTGTACGCAACTTCAGATCCGAGATACTTATCCGCTGAACAGCCGTACCGAGTAAACCTCTGGGATCCGCCCGAGGTGCTGCCGACCGAGACATCTCCGCATGCAAGCGGAACAGACTCTTGACAAGCTTCGGGACCGCTGCAAAAAGGCGACGACGCGCATTCCGGATCCTGGCAGTCCGTCAGACCGTTTCCGTTGTCGTCAATGCCGTTATGGCAAATCTCGGGCACCGTATTGCCGATGAATTCTTCTATGAAAAACTGAAACTTATCCACCTTGGTGCTCACACCGTAGTACTCGCAATATTGGTCGCCGTACGAGGTTACACCCGCGACATAGTCTACGCCGTTGTAATTGAAAAGAGCCGGCCCGCCGCTGTCACCGCTGCATGGTCCGCCTGCCTGGTTGCTGTAGGCTATGCAATAGGGCGCCACCACGGCTCCTCCGTAAGAACACTGGGAAGGCCCGTCGCATACCGCGCCCAATGCACCCACAAAATAATACTTGCGGGTATTCTGTCCGCTTCCGGTTGTTCCGAATCCGACGAAAGTCAAGGGTTTGCCGACATCTGATGATGTCAAGGCATATGCCGCCGGAAGATAGGGGATAGGACTTATGCCGGCCGGCGCGGCCTGACTCAACCTGACCATGGCAATATCATAAACCGGCGCCTGGTAATGACTCCCGCCGGAATAATTTGGGTGTATCTTGACATCAGAAACACTGACCCAGGTCGATTGATGACTTTGGATATCGGTCCCGAAGATTACATTGAGAGTATGCGTGGAAAAACCGTGCACGCAATGAGCCGCAGTCAAGACCTCTCTCGAAGAAACCAGCGTTCCCGAACACATCGCACCCTGGGTGTTGTAAAGCGCCACCACCCCCATTCTCTCCTGGCTTGTATCAAGTTGACCGTTGATAATCGGCCTGAATCCGATTTCATATGATGACGCAATCGCCGCCACATCAGAAATCGGCGCCCGTGTTTCCACAAAATCCGAGGAAAAGTCAAATCCAGCCTCGTCCTCGAGCCGGAAGTTGCCGGTCACGCTCTCCAACCCCATAGCATACAATGTAGGTGAAAGGTCGACACTTCGTGACAGCTCGACTTTTTCCTTGAAAAGAAAAACAGGATGCTCCATGCCCGCCCCGGATGAATCCAAAGACAATCCATGCGGTGTCTGAAATTCAACATCACTGAGAAACGTTTTCTCTTCGACAATTTCTTGTGCACAACCTGAAAAAAAACCATAAAGCAAAAAACAAGCAATCAACGACCGCAGGCTGCAAAAACGCATCAATCTCCTCCGCATATTCCTATTTGTTTTCGACCTTTTTCCATATTTCAACAAAAACCCATCATGGCTTTACAAGACTTACATTTTTTTCACCTCTTCGCAAGGCAAAAGGCCCGAACAACCCTATTTCCCGGTCTCCAACCAATTTTTTTCCGGCACTTACCATTTGAAATCCCACTTGTTTTCGGAATTTCACAACGCGGGTCTTATGTCGCAGGTAAGGATGCATTTCCCCCAATCTTTTTTTCCCGCTCCCCCATCATGACACTTGCTCCAACCGCAAACTAAAGGTAAGTTAGCCCCCACAAAAAACCATTGAAAGGTGTCATACATGTCTAGAATTTCCATCATTTCAGGCTCTTCCCATCCGAGGTTGGCCGAACGAATTGCCGCAAACCTGGGTATCAGGCTCACGGGCGTGGATTGTTTCAAGTTCAAAAACGACAATACTTTCGTAAAGATAAAGGAGTGCATAAGGAATCAGGATGTCTTCATTATTCAGACCTCTGCTATTCCGGTTAATGATCATCTAGTCGAACTGTTGATGCTCATAGATGCCGTCAAATTCGCTTCGTGCAAGCGTGTGACCGCGGTAATACCTTATTTTCCTTACGTTCGATCCGACAAGAAAGATCAACCCAGAGTATCGGTAACAGCGCGCTTGGTGGCGGATTTGATTCTGACCGCAGGCGCAGATCGGGTGATGACAATGGATCTGCACGCCGACCAGATAACCGGTTTTTTCAGTTGCCGATATGACCAGTTCTATGCAAGTTCGGTTCTTCTGCCCTATTTAAAATCCAAGGATTTAAGTAATTGCTGTGTCCTTTCCCCGGACATCGGCGGGATGAAGCGAGCCAGGTTTTTCGCTCAGGAGTTGAATCTGCCCCTCGCCATTTTCAACAAGCAGCGTTTCGACAACAAGGACACGGCCGAAGTAGCTGAAATAATCGGAACTGTCGAAGGCCTCAACTGCATGTTGATCGATGACGAAATCTCCACCGGAGGTTCGGTCCTCAGCGTCATGAAAAGCATCAAGGAGATGGGAGCGCTTTCCATGACCGCAGTGTGTATTCACGGAGTTTTCGTCAATGACGCCGTCGAAAGACTGCTGGACGCGGGTGTGAAAGAAATCGTATGCACGGATACACTCCCGGTCGCCGAAACGGCGGACAAACACCCATCCTTGACAGTACTGGGAATAGCCGACATATTGGCTGAGGGGATACATAGAACCCATGAAGGCGAATCAATTGGAAAAATGTTCGGCCACAACTGAATTACTTGCTTGACGGGCTGCACAACCGAGAGAATTGAATGGACTCAGATCCTTCCGACAAGATTCTCAAAGAACTTCAATCAAAAGGGGTCTTAAACGCCTCGGGATTCGTAGTTCCATGCCGCTTTGAGTACAGCCGCGACGTATTCCTCGGGTTGGATGACAACACCCTGAGCATATCAGCTCTTCGCCCGGACGGCTCGCTGTCCGTGCAGCAATTCGGAGGAAGCTCGGTCCTCAAGATAACCAGACCCACCATCCAAACAGACTCTTTTTCATTTGTCGCGGTAGTAGGCGAGTCTTTGTGGCATTTCGACAATATCGCCGAACACTCATCTTCTCGAGTAAGGCAGGGACTCGAAAGATTATTGGGAAGAAAACTTGAAGAAGGAATTCTATCCTCCGAAGCCGAGACACTGGAAACCTCGGCTTTCAAGAAAATAGAAGAAGAAAAACCGGAGATGGAGCCACGGGACGATCCTTCGAGTTCATCGGAATCCTCCATCCCGGCCCGACCTGAATCATCACAAAGCGAAAATCGTTTCCAAACAGCAGATTCAGGAAATACAGACGTTCCTCCAGCGGATGAGCAAGCATTGAAACCGGAACGCGAAGATGCAGAATCGGACGCTGATGACGAAGAAGATGAAGATGACCCTTGGTATGCCACGGTGCAAGGTCCTGCTATCGACATGTATTTCCACACAAAGGAAGACTCTTCAGAGGTGTCTTCCGGTAAAACGGGACCCTGCTCCGGGAAGGCAGACGAAACCCGGAAAACAGTCCATACGGATTCACCCGGCCGTCCCAGGGAAGTGGGTTCCCTAAAGCGATTGATTGTAAAGTGGAGAAAAGAACTCGAACTTAATCCCGAATCAATCAAGCCCTACCGTGAACTGTGCAGAATCTACATCCAGTCGGGGGACACGGAGCGCGCCTACTGGCATTCAGCTGTTTTGACTCACTTTGGAGTTGCTGAACCGGTGGAAAGAGATTTTTACGAAAAACACCGTCCCAACCGGCCGAAATATGTTCCTCCCTGCATCGATCAAAGCGTATGGATGGAAGCTGCAACCCCGCTTGAAACGGATCAATGGACCCGCAACCTTTTCGCCTTGCTGGCACGCCCCTTAACGATCAGGATGGGAAAAACCCTTCGCTCCTATGGTCTGAAAATGAAAGATCGTTGTGACGTTGGGAATGAAAAACTGCTCGTTGCAAAAATCTTTTCAAACCTTCGCGAAGCGATGGGGTTCGTGGCCCTCGACCTTTTCCTGAACCCGGACGCCGATTTCGGACTTCTTGTCGCAAACGTGGTGGAAAAAAAGCGATGGTCCCCGCTTTTTGTGGCGGGCAGCCGCATATTGACGGGTCGGAACGAAGAAGAGATCACGTTTCTTCTTGCAAGAGACATGGCCTTTTTGCGCCCGGAACATATTACTTTTCTTCTTTTGCCGAAACTATCGCAGCAGACTTTCTTGATGACCGCTGCAATGAAACTCGTAAAACCCAACCTGGTGGATCCGAGTCCCAACCCCGAACGCGACGACCTCGTCAAAATGCTGGCTGCAGAACTGACACAGCGTGAATTCAGTGGATTGGAATCCCTTGTAGAGCAGATGGTGGTCGAAAAAATAAACGTCGACCTTTCAAGATGGGCGCAACAAACTATGGCTGCATGTAACCGCGCAGGCCTGCTTTATTGCCAGGACTTGGCGGCGGCCGTCAAAGTTTCAAGCATGGCGCCATTGGTTCCTTCGACACCTGAAGAAACGGCTTCCCTCATGAGGGACCTGGTTCTCTTTTCAATATCCCCACAGCACTTCCAGGCACGAAAAAAACTCAAGATACAGATTGAGTAAATGTTCGCGTTCCCGCGGAATCCTGGATAACCCAGCGTTTGAGAGCCTCGGCTACGCCGTCTTCCGTATTCGATCCGGTCAATGAAAAACCGGGTTCCAGCAGGTGGGGTTCCGCGTTTCCCATCAAAACCGCCTTGCCTGCATATCTCAACATATCCAGGTCGTTTTCATTATCTCCCATTGCAAGCACATCCCGTGCTTCAAGCGAAAGGTGCCTTACCACCATGTCCAGCCCTCCGCTTTTGGAAGCTTCTTCAGAAAGCAGATCTCCGATAGAAAATCCCCGCTTCCTGTATGCTGTTTTCACGAACCTGTATCCGCTCGATATACACTCGGCGAATAGTCCATCAATCTTGTCCACGCTTTCGCATGAACCGCTGAAGGTAATATGTATAGGATTCCCTCCCCTTGCCGAGATTTCGACCAGGTGTTCACAGATACAATCGACAACGTGATAAGGCGCACCGCTTTTTTTCAAATATTGAAGAAGTTTACCCGTGGGCTCCTGTTCAAGTACGATCCTCCCCAACCCTTCGGGCTCATCACTGAGACTCACAATAACTTCGTGTGCTCGTGAAAGCTTCACTGCATTCATAGCCAACAAGGGCGAAAGCGGCTTACACTCCAACAATGCGCAACTCGCCGCCAGCTTTACAAGTGCTCCGTTGTGGGAAACAAGCGGAACATCGCCCAACTCCAATTCCGTTGCAAAAGGCCTGGCCGCAGCGAAACTTCTGCCTGTCACCAGTACGACATGAATTCCCTTCGCCTGGACCTCCCGGAGAATCCTACGGTTCTCTTGACTCACCTCCTGATCCGGTCCCAGCAACGTTCCGTCCAAATCCAGTGCGATTAATCGATACTTCATGATTGTCGAATACCAATTCCGGGCCGACGGATCAAGACGTGAATTTTTCCGACAGAACTTACATGTTCTCCACAAACGATTGAAACTCCACTTGTTCCCAAATACTCTGCTCGTTCTATCATCAGCGAACAATCGGGGGAGCCGCGAAAAAATGCAGATGGACAATAAGCCGACGTCTGAGTTGCGCTTCCGGGTGAAGGGGGCGTACGACGGACTTTGCGACTTGTTAAAGGAAAAAGGCCTTCGGGCCAAAGGAGCCGCACTGCGATAATCCTCCGTCCTTGCTTATCCGGATGATTCGGCTATTGTAACAGCGTTTCGAATTTCGGTTTTTGAGATTGTAGAACATACGAGGGTTGCAAATCGCTTGGAGATACGAGATGCAATCTTTTAACGCTGAGTTTGCAAAGGAAGAGCAACAGATGTACACAGATATTCCATCCACTCCCATTCCGGAGACACGCATTTCCAAGCTCATGGAGCAATACGAAGTTTTGCTGCTGGATGCATACGGAGTCCTGGTGACACATTGCGGTACGATTCCGGGGGCGGTGGAATTAATCCGAAAGTTCAACGAGGCCAAGAAGCCGTATTACGTGATTACCAATGATGCATCCCGTAGTCCGGAAACTTCCTCTCAACGCTATGAGAGGATGGGGTTATCGATCCAGCCGGAAAGAATCATAACTTCGGGATTGCTGCTGAAGAGATATTTCGAGGAAAAAAGTTTGCAGGGATCCAAGTGCGTGGTCCTTGGAACCGAAGACTCCGCGGAATATGTGCGAGCTGCAGGCGGGAAAGTTGTCAACATTTTGGATCAACCCGACCCGGAAGCTGAAATCCTGGTGGTGTGCGATGAGCACGGGTATCCACTTCTGGAAACCTTGGATGCAACGCTGACTTTTTTGTATCACCGGCTGGACGGAGGAAACAAGGTTCACCTTCTTCTTCCGAACCCCGATATCATATATCCCGCAGGTGAAGTGCGTTACGGTTTCACAGCAGGAGCGCTGGCCGGAATGCTCGAAATCGCTCTTCGTTTTCGTTATCCGCAGATGGCGAATGAATTGAAATTCGTCCCGATGGGAAAACCATACGGGCCGATATTTGAAGAGGCTTATCGCAGATCGGAGACCAAGGACATGGTCATGGTGGGGGATCAACTCAGAACCGACATCAAGGGCGCCATTGACTTTGGAATCGCCAGTGCTCTTGTTGCAACCGGTTTGACGCCGATGGAAGACGCTGTGAAAAACAGGGAAATCCGCCCCACCTATTTATTGAAAAACCTGGAACTCGATCAATAGAACCACTTCTCGGTTTGATGGTTGCGCAATCAACCGGGATATAGTTATTTTGCACACCGGGCCGGCGGATCATCCCAATGGCGCTCGTTCGCAAAGAGGCGTGTGGGAATTGTAACATCAGGGAAAAGAATAGAGGTATAAGAATGTCTGACAGATTTTTTCCGGTGGAAGCCGGGGTACTGGCTCGATGGATGGCGGAAGAATACCATGAACGGGGTGACATGCTGGGAATCCCCGGCGGTCTTTTCTGGGATCCCCGGGGCAAATCGCTTCAAACGGAAATTTTCGGCAAGCTTATTGAAACACCCCTGGGGACGGCGGCGGGGCCGCACACCCAGTTGGCATCCAACATCGCAGCGTCGTACCTTGTGGGCGGGCGTTTCATCGAACTGAAAACAGTACAAACCCTGGATGAACTCGATGTGGCCAAGCCCTGCATCGATGCCGAAGACGTGACATTCAATTGCGAATGGTCCCAGGAGTTGAAACTTGAACAATCGCTAGATGAATATGTGAAAGCATGGGTGTTGTTGCACGTCCTTGGAAAAAAGCTCTGGAACCTGGATTACGCGGCTCAGCCCGGTTTTGTATTTAACATGAGCCTCGGCTACAATCTCGAGGGGATTTTGAAAGACAACGTACAGAACTTTCTGGACGGGATGGCTGATGCGGCCGAGCGTATAGAGATATTCAGAAAAGAAATAGCGGAGAGCTTTCCGGAAGCGCTGAGCGTCAACATACCCTCGATGCTTTCAGACAATGTCACGCTTTCAACCATGCACGGTTGCCCACCGAAAGAAATCGAAGGAATAGCGCACTACCTTTTGACCGAAAGAAACTATCACACAACTGTCAAAATGAACCCCACCCTCCTGGGACCGGAAATATTGCGCGACATCCTTCACAGCAAGTCGGGTTTCAAAAAGATCAATGTTCCTGATGAAGCTTTCGAGCATGACACAAAGTACGGCGACGCCGTTGGGATGATTAAACGCCTCGCAAGCACGGCGGCTCAAAAAGGTTTGCACTTCGGACTCAAGTTGACAAACACGCTGGAGGTCGGAAATCACAGGGATGTTTTCACACCGGATCAGAAAATGATGTACATGTCGGGCCGCGCTCTGCATCCCCTTTCAGTGGCGCTGGCAAAGCGACTCGCCGACGAATTCGATCACAAGATTCCCATTTCATTCGCCGGGGGAGCGGATGCTTTCAACGTGGTCATGTTGCTCAAAAGCGGGTTATACCCGGTGACCGTTTGTACGGATTTGCTCAAACCCGGCGGTTATGGGCGAATGTTTCAATACCTTGAAAATATCGAAACCGAGATGAACCTGGCGAAAGCTGAAACAATCGAAGACCTTGCAGCCTCTAAACGCGCCTCCCTGGACGATTACGTGGGTGAGTTGTTGCAAAAGAGGGGC
>SLPX01000272.1 GCA_007131745.1 Myxococcales bacterium | reverse complement strand
GTCCTTTTCAACAGCGGGCGGAGCGTCCAAGAGAAGTTCTTGGTAGATCCTTAGAGCGCGACTTGACTTGCCCGCGGATTCAAGGGAGCGAGCTATCCAGTATCGGGTTAAACGAACCGGAAGCAACATTTGAGCGCATTTAAAGGCTGAAACAGCGCGTTCATAATCACTCAATTTGTATGATTCCATTCCGGTTCTGTACCAATGAGAGGCCAGTTTTCTGGTTTTTTCCAGGTCTTCGGGTTTATCCGGACAAGAAAAACTGATTTCCCCAGGTTTGTCCGCGGTCGCCGGTCGAACGGACAGTGTGACGAAAAATAAGATTGCCGCCGGACACAAGAAAAAAAACCGAGCAATCATGGATTTGCGACCATTCAATTGGGTATACATGCTTATTTTCTTCATGGAAGAAACGTCTTTCAGGTGAAAACCCTGAAACTCCCGAGGAAATCCAGAATGCCTTTTGCATCCATGGGAAAATGCACAACCGATCTGGAGATCACCTTGTATTCTTCATCTTCGATCAGCCCATAACAAGTTGTGTGGGTTTTGGGAAGCATCCATGGCTTCCAAAGCTTCACATTTCGTTTTCTGCCCACAAAAACATACTTCTTTTCTTCCACCTCAAAAGCCAGATCATAGCGAAGTTCTGTTCTTTCAAGATAGCTCAGGTTCAAACTTCCTCTGGTTTCAACGGGGTCTTTTGTGAGGCCTTCAACGAATATCTCACCTTCGGCCCGTGCCGTAAAAAACGAGGGGTTCGATGGATTCAGGAATTCCCTGAAATCTTGACCCCAGGTTATGTTGAAATACAGCAAACGTTCCTCCGGCGATCCGAATGCCGGATGGGTGAAGTGGTGCCATCCTTTCATGAGTTCTTTCATTTCGAATCCGGGCTTCATGATCTTGATCTCCGGTTATTTGGGTTTTTCCGAGTTTTCATTTATTTTGGCGAATATATCCCGGCTCGCGCCCGAAAGAAATAACATTCATCGCGGGATATTGCAAAACAGAGGAGTTTCAGCGAAAGGTTACTATGAGTTCGTAGATTCCATGACCTTCTTTCATATCTTGCGCGGGAAAGATCCGTATCATTGGATCCGATATTTTCCCGAATTTTCTTTTTGCCTGAACCTTGAGCCGGGACAATCGATCCAGGGCCTGAGCCATTGTACCCCTGGTGGGCATGCATAACCCACGGCGTTCCTTCAAAAATTTGGTGACGATTCCTCCAGGACTCTTTTTGGAATCCCTTGCCTTCCCGGACGGAATTCGTATCTCCAGCGGGATCTTTCTGATGTTTTTTATATCCCGGAATCTTGTCAAAACAGCAACTTCCGCCGGTCCGGTCATTACAAGGCCGTCACTGTGCATTCTTTTTGCGAAATGCTCGACTACCTCGTGAAAGGATTCGTAATGATTCATGTGCTTGGATAGCGCATAGGTTTTTGCAGGGAGGTTGCAAGTTTCGGATTCCTCCCAGCGGGTGGCGACTGCTTTGTCCGCTTCATCATCGTGGAAAACGCCGAACTCTGTTTCCGCGGTCCTCTCTGTCACGATCGTTGCGGATCCACGGACCAAGAGTCTCTTTTCCGGAACCATAATCCCCCCTGTTTCGCGGTGAAACCCGAACAAGGTAAGGGTTTGCGGCTGCGGTTCTTCGTGCTGGGCTATTCCCGCGAGACGATAAGATTGCTTGTCGAAATAGAGGATGACCGGAGCTTTTTTTGAAGGCTGGTAATCTGTTTTGCTTTCTGCTTGGGAATCGAAGCTTTGTCCGGAAGAATTAATTTTCGGGCTTGCTATGATTGAAAACACTTTTTTGGAGTCTGACCCATCGGGAGTTTTGAGCACTGTGTCGGGACCTGTTTGGAGAACAACTGAGCCATCCACCAGGGGATAGAGATGCGCCAGATGTGTCATCCATGCGGTTTGGAAAAGCTCTTTCCGCCGGGATGAGGTGCATTCAAAGGTCACTCCCTTATCTTGAATCACGCACCTGTCTTTCTTAAGCAAAAATCTTTGTTCGCCCGAGTTCAACACCATCAGCATGGTGTCCGGACTCTTCCAGGAAATAAGCGATTCAAAAGCTTCGTTGTGTCTTTCGCCACGGGATCGGGTTGTATACGTGGACAGGTTCTTTTTCAGTGCGGTTTTTCCTCCCGCAGCATCGATGGCCTTTGCAACAAGCCGCCCGGCCTCGACCGCTGTAGATCCTGTTTTGAGATCCGCTTTTGATTCAGAGTGAAGGTTTCCTGTCTCGGCGGGTTCGGGGGAGCGGTCTTCTGCAGATTTTTTGCATGCCGGCGAATGGGAGAGACAAATGGCTATCAATGCGATCGCCGTGATCGGCACTGATGTTTCAAGCTCTAGTTTTCTTTTTTTTGCCGTTGTTGTCTTCAATGTCGGTTCAGCAGCAGGTCCGGTCAAGTATTTCCGATTGTTTGCAAAATTAGCACATGATCCGCACAAATCAATTTCTGGGACCCCATCGTTGATCTTCCTGATCTTTTACAGCCCGGTAAAAAACCGGTTTAAGGTTGGATGCACGGCCCCATTCTGATTTGCTCCATCTCGGGAGATAAGCGTTTTTAATGGAAAATGTATTCCTCATGAGGCGGAGCGCTATGGGAGTAGTCGATGCGATGTTCTTTTGTTCCGTGGGATCCACGGACAGGTCGAAAAGGGCGGGCTCTTCAGGCCGTCTGGTTATGAATTTGTAGCGATCCATCCTTGCCGACCTGTCTCTCATGTAATTAAAAGAGAATGCTGCCGGCATGATAGTTGGTTTTTCTCCCCGGATTCTATCCAAAAGGCTCTTTGACTGGGAGGGCGCTTTGTCCAGTAGTCCGACAAGGTCCAGGATCGTGGCGTACATGTCCATGGCGTCTACATCTCCTTCGACTCGAATTTCTTCGTCCGGAAGGCCGGGCCACCACATCATGAAAGGCACTGCGACCTCTTCTTCGTAAAGAGAACGTCCGTGACCCACGCTTCCGTGCTCCCAGAATTGGTCTCCATGATCCGAAACCAGGACGATGAGGCTCTTGTCGGCAATTCCCATTTCTTCCAAATCGTTCAAAAAGTTTCCGAACCAGAGATCATTGTAGCTGACTTCACCCTTGTACAAGGCTTTGAATCTTTTTCTGTCCCTTGGGTCGTCAAGCCTGATCGCTCCCGTCACGAGCCGTTCGAGATACAGGCCGGTGGCACGCCGGGGCACGGGACCGTGATACGGCTCGGGATAATGGAGTTTCAAAAGGTCGGACGGGGGATCATATGTTACGTGAGGGTCAATGGTGGCCAGGTACAAGAAAACCTTGTCATCCAGATGTCGTTTAAGAAAACGGCCGGCGGCTCCCCACAAAAACCTTGAAGCATTAGCAGCGTTTTCGCGGATGAAATTTCTGTATACATCCAGTCCACGATGGAATCCCCATCTGTCGGAAACATAACCGTTCGAAGAAAAAATGCCGGTCACCCAACCTGCCTTGTGCATGTATTCGTAGATCAGGGGACAGGTCAGTCTTCGTTTTGCGGTCTCGAAACCATGCACCGGTGGGTAGAGACCGGTGAGAAGAGCCCCGTGACTCGTCATGGAGTGGTTTCCCTGGATCGTGGCTTGTTCAAAAACAACCGACCGCCGGGCGAAACGATCGAAATTGGGCGTGTGAGCGTCTTTCGCGCCATAGGCGCCGACTGCATCCCGGCGAAGGGTGTCCGCCATCCAGATGAAAACAAACCGAATTTCTTTTTCTTCCCACGTGGCCGGAGGGCGCTGAAGCTTTGCGTGAAGGGAAATGTTGCTCAACTCCACTGCGCCGTCCGGGCTGACGAAATCCAGGCGTGTTGCCCGGCCCGCATAAGGAGACAGGTCGATTACCTTTCTTCGGCGCCCATCCACCGCCTTCTCGTTCATCAGAATCGTTTCTTCGTCTTCATCGCTTTCCGCCTTCACAAGAAACCGCGGTCTCTTTTTCGAATCCTCGCCGCCGGATGCTTCAGTCTTGGAAAACTCGAATACGAGCATGGTTTCCTGGGGCGGCAGCACGAAATAACTAATTTTCTCTCTTTTGTTCAGTACGAGTTTCTTTATTTCCGGTTCGTCTTCAGAAAGCTTTCGGAACCTGGATTCAAAGATAGCATCGGTTTGAGGCAACGTGTAATCCTTGCCCCCGATTCCGACTGCGAAAAGAGCTGCCGCGGAACGGCTGTTTACGGCCGGTCGTCTTCTGCCCATCCCTGTAATTATCTTTCCCATTGACGGGACTCCGTGTTCCACGCCCGACCTGCTGAAAACCATTCTCAGCATGTTGTCGCCTCTTTTAACCAGGTGGTTGGCCACCGGTAGTCTCACCAGATTCACTCCCTGGCGGAGTCTTACGGATTGCAAGGAAGTGCCGTTTACCATTGGGGTCAAGTGTTGATTCGCCATGGACGTGAACATGAGTATTTCAATTACGAGATCCTGTTTGGAATCCCGTCCTACACCACTCTCTGACCAGTACAGAGGAAATACCAGGGATCCGCTGCGGCCCGAGATCAACGCGGCCGGGTATTTGCCGGCACGGGATATCTGGGGCGCCTCCTTGAGCAGATGCTCTTCTTCGACCTTTACTTCGCGATTCAGGATCCAAGGATTCTTCCATCCTCCTTCTATGTATTTGGCAAATCCCGGACATCCGCAGGGAATCACCAGGCCCCCCCCACCGTAGAGCAGTGCAGCAGCCCGGTTGTCCACGAAATCAAACCCCGGGAGATATCCCTCAGGTATGGGATCATGCTTTACCTGTTCGGCCTGCGGTTCTTGTGAATCCTCCCTGTCGGCGGGATCCGAAGCGGAAACGCGTTTTTCTTCGCTTTCAGCCGGTTTTTCATCCGGTCCGCTTCCGGAAATAAGGTCACAAGCGGTGATGTTAAAAAGAGCGACGGCCAGGGCCGCGAACTTGACAAGAAATCTGGTGTTTTGCATGGGTATTTTCTGTGTTATTCGTTTTGTCTTTTTGTCTCTCGGCGAAAAGACTCGGTTTTCAAAGACTGTGGAGCGCCGATGCGCTTAAAAAAATATCGTTGGACTTTACGTTCATGTATTCGCCCTGTCAAATCCGTATCAAAAGTTGCGATTTGACGGTTTTTAGTCCATGGGTTTGTAATAAACTCTGCAAACAGGTTTTTTATTCATGACGGAAGAAAAAAAAGGAAATGGTCCGGCTGCCTCTGTCCGGTTCGGCGTAGGAATAGGCATTATCGCGGCTTTCCCTGCGGCGGGAACCGATACCATTCAAACATTGGCGCGAACCCAAACAAAGCTCGGGGGAATGGAGGGGTTTCACCTCTTTGTTTCCCTGCTAGGTTTTTACCTTTTGGCCGGAGTTGCCGCCGGATTGTTTGTCTCCCTGGTGTGGGCGGGCCTCAACGATGCATTCGGCAAAGGTTTTATGAAAAGACTCTGGAAATCGGTCAGAGAGGATCGGGATGCCGACCGGAAATGGGCTGCGGGGATCTGGTCTCTCGGACTCTCAATCGTTTTCTCAGCGGTCATTGTGTACGGAATTCACAGGTTTGTGAGTTCCGGTTTCAACAACCAGGCCCTGGCTGCTGTTTTCCTTGGTGCGAGCGCCGCAGCGGTTACTGGTTTGGCAATCCTGTTCTTCTTTCCGGTTTTTTGGTTGTCAAAACCAGTATGGCGCCTGGTTCCATCCTTGTTCGGAATACCGCTTTCACTGCTCCTCCCCGTTGCAGGTCTATTTGCAACCTTGGTCGCTGCAATGATCATCTTGTTTTCCATAGATTGGAGGATCATAAATTTCAGCCCCTATATCGGCCTCGGCCTGCTGTTTGTTTTTGGGATAGCTTTGCACGCGGCGGCCTCGAAGATCCGTGGTGTTATTAAAAGGATCTTGAGCGGTTACGTCTTTGTTTCAGCTGGAATCCTCTTGATGTGCGGAGCGTGGATTAATTCGGCCCGAGTTTACAATACATCGCCGGCCCTTCTCCAGGTGACGTCGGATGATTCCCTTAACGGCGGCTTTATGCTGAAGTTGGGCAGGGCGGTTACGGGCAAGGACAAAGATGGAGAGTTGAGATGGTTTGGCGCGGGGGGTGGTTTCGGGCGGGTTGAAACCATTGCCGAACCACCGCCTCCACCCGAGCCGATCAAGGTGGACCGCGAGGAACTCGAAGATACGGATCCTTTGAAGACCTTTAAATTCGACGGAAATTTCCTTGTCATCATAGTGGATACCTTGAGAGCGGACCGCCTGGGCATCGAGAAATACAAGCGGGATATCACGCCCAACATAGATCAGCTCGTAAAGGAGTCGGTTTTCTTCAGGGAGACCTATGCACAAGGTAATCGTACGCCTCATTCTTTCGGAAGTTTCCTTACATCCCGGTATCCTTCCCAGGTTTATTGGCGGGACGGTTTTGCTTCCTATTCGCCGTTTCTGGATAAGAACCTCATGATATTCGAAGTGTTGCGGGATGTGGGTTATCGTAACCTGGCGGTGTTGAGGCATTTCTATTTTCACCCCAAGAGGAATTTGAATCAGGGTTTCGCTCCCGGTGATTGGGACAATCAACCGGACATGACCATCAAGGAAACCAATACCGACATATCTTCGCCGGACATAACTCGAAGGGCTATAGCCAGGTTGGAAGAACTAAAGAAATCAGGTGATCGGTTCGCGCTATGGCTTCATTACGGAGATCCCCACAGTAGGTACATGGAACACGAGGAATACCCGATAACCGAGAGGGGCAGGGAAGGACTCATCCAGAAATACGACTACGAAATAAAGTTCACTGATCGCCATGTGGGAGAGGTGTTGGAGAAATTGAAAGAGTTGGAGCTGGACAAAAACACCGCGGTGATTCTGTTTTCGGATCACGGTGAAGCATTCGGCCGCCACAGGTTCAGGGGCAGGCGGATGTATTTCCACGGTCAAACTCTGTACAACGATTTGTTGCGGGTGCCCTTGCTGTTTCGGGTCCCCGGCGTTGAGCCCCGGGTGGTCGATGACCGTGTGATGCTCCTGGACGTAGCCCCCACCATGGTGGACATGATTCGGGAACAGATTCCGGAGCCCTTCATGGGATCCAGCCTTGTTCCGTATTTTTTCGGCAATAGGTTGGACGAGCGAATAATCAGGGCTGAGTTGCCTGCATACAAGGCGTGGCCGCACGAAATGGTGATGATGATCAAGGGTAAATGGAAGCTTATTCATCGCGTATCAGACAATGTTTACGAACTCTACGACCTGGAAAATGATCCGAACGAGATGAAAAACCTTGCAGCCGAAAACCCGGATATTGTTCGTTCCATGAGGACCCAACTCAGGAATTTCTGACAGCCTTCTTTTCTTGCAGGTGTTCAGGGTACGTAGACGGGGCATCCACCACCCATCTCGAGGGCTGCGTTGAGATG
>SLPX01000047.1 GCA_007131745.1 Myxococcales bacterium | reverse complement strand
TCCCTATCAGATGGGTCGTCTCTTCAGAAAGAGGACAATGAATGGATACAAAATCCGATTGTTTCAAAAGATCTTCCAGCGACACCTTTTCTACCGGAAAACCGTTTTCCAGGGTTTCTATTTCTGAAGATGGATCATGGTAAATAACCTTCATGCCGAACCCTTGAGCACGTCGCGCGGTGGCTTGTCCGATACGACCGAACCCGACGATTCCCAAGGATTTTCCCCACACATCCCACCCCAGGAAAAGCCATGGTGTCCATCCCTCGAACTTTCCAGCGCGCATGAACCCATCGGCTTCCACTATTCGCCTTGCAGCCGACATCATCAGCGCCCATGCAAGGTCGGCCGTGGTTTCGGTAAGTACATCGGGGGTGTTGGTCACAAGCACCCCCCGTTTGGAAGCTTCTTCTACGTCTATGTTGTTGTAGCCGACCGCGTAATTGGAAATGATTTTGATATCCGGAAATCGATCCAAAAAACCTCCGTCGATACGGTGGCTGAGAAGTGTGATCAGTCCATGCGCTCCGGCCGACGCGGATTCCAACTCCTCCTGGGTGAGCGTCGTCTTCGGGACGAAAAGGTCGAATTTTCCTTTCAGTTTTCCTTGTGGATCCCCCGGCAGGGGAGAACCGAAAACAATGCGTTGCGTCATTTTTCCTCCATCTCTTTGGCTTGATTTTCCACTATTCCCCGCCCTGCTTTACATCTTGTTCGAAAAATATCTCAGTGCCCTTGAAATCAGCTGAATTCTTTACAAGCAGGGTCGGCGGGAGATTTTCTGTCATCGATTGAACCCTTGCCAGAAAATCAACGCCTTTTTCATCTTCATCCGGTGGTCTGAGCCCCATGATGACGAGATCGCCTTTGCTTCGCTCGGATATGATTCCGGCTATCGAGTCGTCGGGGTTCCGGGTTATGATCTGGGCCTCGGCTTTTATCCGTGCGCCGGCTATTATTTTTTCCAGGTTTTTCCGGGTCCGGCTTATAGGAGTTCCCTTGGGAACGATCATTTTTACGGCTATACTTGCATTTTCCCATGGCCCCTTCTCCGTCAGCATCATGCACAGCATGAGCATGAGTACGCCGTTGTTTTCCAGCCCTCCCCACCAGACATCGATATTGCGTCTCGCTCCGAATCCCTTCTCTTCTTTGTGAGCTAACAGCAGCAGTGATTTGTCCATTAGAACGATGTTTCGAAGTAGTCTCACGTAGTCATCCGCGTTTTCTTTCTCTTGAGACCAGCCCATCAAAACCGTATTCGGCTCAAAACCCGCCACCCCGTATGCCTGAATTACCTCCAGTGACCCCCTGAAAACCGATTCGCAGAGATGCACCTTGCCGAACATCTGCGGATAATCCTTGCGGATCTTTTCTTCCATGCTGAACTGTATTTTCCGGCGACGCTTCAATGTTGTCTGCGAATCGGTCTTGGCCACGAACAGGTATGTGACCAAACCCCGTTCCCCTGCAATGTTGTATCCCATTTCCAGGAGGTGAGGCCTCGCGAGCGGCGACCCACCCAGGATAAGCAGGTGCGGCTGCCAGTTTATGGGATGATAATGTGAATCGCGAAGAACCAGCAACCCTTTTCGAATCAACGAGGCCCATATTCCGTACCTCATGTCGCCCCATGTTTTTTTGAGGTTTTTTCTCTCAAGCCCCATGTAGACGAGCGATATGACTACAACCGCGGCTATCATCGCCGGAAGGTTGATAATCGACATCATGTAAAAACAACCCAGGCCTCCGGGAATCGTAACCCATGCCGGAACCCGGAAAGTCGGCCTGTACGAAGGCGTATTCGACCACTCCGCGAGTCCCGATGCAAGGCACGTCGTTCCGTATGTGGCCAGAAAAAACATACTGATGACCGAAGCCACAGCATTAAGCCCCGAAGGGGAAGCAAAAGCAAGGCCGAGACCTCCGGTCGAAATGACCAGCGTCACCAGGGTCGCCAAACGAGGCATGTTCGTGGGACCGTGGCCCTTTGACAGGAAACGTGGCACCACTCCATCCATGGCCAGTGCCTGGAGCACTCTGGGCGCACCCAGAATCGATCCCATGGCCGAAGACAGGGTCGCCCCCCATATTCCAAGAGTCACCAAAAAACCCACTCTTGCAATATCTTTCAAGACAATGGTGTCCAAGTTCCGGAGGTCGCTTGTATCGACCTGAAGAGCCAGCCATATCAACAACGCAGCGTAACATACAAAACCCACTGCAACAGCGGCAATGGTTCCCCGTGGGATGGCTGTTTTCGGATCCTCCAGATCTCCCGACATGGATACCCCCTGCATGAACCCGGTGACCGCTGGAAAAAACACGGCGAAAACAACTCCGAAAGGAAGAGCCGTCTCTCCGTTGACCGTGCGTGACCACATGGAGGGATCACTTGGAGGCGAGTCGCCTCCACCGGTAAATATCGATACAAAACCGGCTGCAATCATGACCATTACAATGAACTGGCTCTTGAGAGCTATCGTAGTGTTCCAAAAAGCAAGCCCGGTTATAAGGAAAACCGTCACAAAAGCGACGGCTTGTATAGGCAAAGAAGGAAACGTGTCGCACAGTGCCTCCGAGAATCCTAATACATAGAGCGTAACCCCAAGGGCTTGCGCGATATAAAGGCTCAGCCCGATGGATCCGCCCACTTCCAGGCCGAGACTCCTCGACAAAATAAAATAGTTGCCTCCCGTGCCTACGGTCCTGTTGGTCGCTATGGAAGACACAGCGAGCGCCGAGGGGACTACAAGCAAATGCGCGACCACCAATATTATCAGCGCACCTGCAAGACCTGCGTGTCCCACGACCCAGGCGAAACGCAGGTACATGATCACGCCGAGAATGGTCAACACCGACGGTGTGAACACCCCCGAAAACGCGCCGAACTTTCCGGACGGCGAACCTTGAAAAGGTTTTTTCAATGATTCGAAAACACCGGCCATGATTTGTTTTTACCTTTGTTCAGCTTTCAGCAACCGTAATATTTACCACAAAGACCTGTCTCGAAAAAACCTTATTCTCTTTTCTTTACCAGGGTGGTCCAATCGATGGCGTCCACCAGTGGCGACATGGCACGAAAACGTGGTATCATGGCGTCTCTCGAACATGATAACCGTTTTGCTGGGAGAGTGGGTCGGGCAAAACCAACAGGATGATTTTAGGATGAAACAAAATAAACTTCACGAAACTTCCAGGTTTTTCAATGCTCCCATCGACAGCCCGATAGATGCTTTCGGTAAACCCAATTTCGGTGTCTACAACAGCGCTTTCAAGAACGTAAACATGGATGCGGGGTCCTGGCCGGTTATCGGCAAAAATTTTTCCGGGAACATCTACAATGCACGGCTGAAAGAATGGCAGCATTTCGCGGTTGTGTGGCCCGGGGGAATGTTGGGGCTCGCGATCGTGGATGCCAAGTATCTCGTAACCAGCTGGGTTCATCTGGTGGAACTTTCGTCCACCTGGTTCCAATCCGTACCCGGCGAAGCCGCGGTGAAGACGCGTTTTGAACACCGCAGCATGGGTCCTGCGATTCCCTTGAAAATCCCATTCGGCCGCGATTCGATTTCTCGCGGATCCAAAGAGCTTCTTCTTCGGCTTTCGAGGAGTTTTATGCCCGTGTATCGCACAGCACGATCTCTATGGAATGAAGAGACTTTCATCGAGGCCGACAATTACAACATCAGGATTCGCAATAACCTCGACAAAGGAGGTCATTTCGTAAACTTGAAAACAGGTGGAAAAAAGAATTCTCCCCAACTTGAAGCCGAATTCAAATGCATCCACGACACCGCCCGGATCGAGCCTCTCGTAGTGGTGTTGCCGGTCGAAAACAAGCAGCTCAAATCCATGTATTCCCACAAGGTTCCTCTTCCCGTCGAAGGTGAAATAAAAGTAGGCGAAAAACGCATCTCTTTGGATCCCGGGGAATCTTTTGCCTTGCTTGATATACACAAGGCGCACTATCCGTGGAAAACTTGGTGGAACTGGGCTACATTCGCCGGCAGAGAGGCCGGCGGCGGAATCGTTGGTGTCAACCTTACAAAAAATGTGAATCAATATGACGAAACCTGGAATGAAAACGCTCTATGGGTTGACGGGCGGATTCAACGGCTCTCGAGCGCGGTTTTTGATTTCGATCCAAGAAATCCTCTTGCTCCATGGAAGTTAAAGGACAAAAACGGCCTGGTCGATCTGACATTTCATCCATTCGGAGAGCGAACCGAAGACATGAACTTGGGGATATTGCGATCCTCTTTCCACCAACCTTTCGGCGTGTTCAGCGGAGAAGTTGTTTTCGAGGGCAAACGCCTGAAAATAGAATCCCTTCCCGGCGTTTGTGAGAATCACCTTGCATACTGGTAGCACTCAATCCAGGAAGCATTTCAGCCGACGGATTTTTGTGAAAAGCAAAAAATTTGCCCGGATCCGAACCCTGCGGTATTCCTGGTAAGGAAAGAGATTTTTCCGTTCCGTTGACGGGTAACGGTGATACCGAATAAGCATCGCCGCGGGGGTCAACCTTCCACCCCAAAGGGGTTGAGATCCATCCGTGTGCCGTGTGAACGCGGAGGTGTTCGAAATGTCCGACTTTGAAAGATTTGTATTGGAACTGGAACCCGCAAAATTGGCGAAGGCCGCCGTATTTCTTCCCCGCGAAGCAGTTAGGGTCTTGCAACTCTTCGACGGCACGCGGCGGTTGGCCGATGTCGTGGAAAAAAGCCCCCTGGATGTTTTTAAGACCCTTGCAGTGGTGAAACGGGGAGCGGAATTGGGCTTGTTGAGCCTGGGCGAGAAATGCAGCCCTTCCAATCCGGCGAGATCTCTAAGCCCGGAAACCCGGAAGTGGCTTCAAAAATGTCCTGACTCGATTTGCGGAAGGAACCCAGATAAGTCATTCGGCTCAATGAAGCACAGTGAGGGATTCTCTGCAAAGAAAGAGGCTCAAAAGAACGCTTTGCATGACGAAGAAGAAGAGCTGGAAAGAGAACTGGATAGGGTGCTTTCCGAACTGGATGAGAATTGTGCACGGGAAGAAGGTTTAGCGCCTCCGGTATTGCTCGAAAGTCTGCCCCATTCCTTAGAACAGAACTTGCAAAATGCCCTGGATGAATATCTAGACAAAACAGCAACCGCTGGCCCGATTGAGATTCTGTCCGCGGACGACGAAGAATTGATCGAAATGGAAGACACCGGCTTCACGGAAATGGAAGCGGCTTTCTTCGACTCCTATGAACTTGATGATGAAGAAGATGATGAGTGCGAAAACCTGTGGGTGTTGGGAGATGAAACCGGCTCTACTCCAACTCCAGCAACGCTGCCTTGATCGCTTCATTGAACTGGGGAAGATCATCCGGTATGCGGGATGTAATAATGTTTCCATCGCGCACCATGGCTGAATCTTCAAACAGAGCGCCGGCTTCGGTCAACTCTTCTTCGATTTCCGGAAAACCGGTACTGCGGCGGCCGGACATCAATCCCGCGCTTATCAACACCTGCGGTCCGTGACATATCGCTGCTATTGGTTTGTTGGTAGCTGCAAAAGAACTCACGAAACCGGTTATACCGTCGTTTTGCCTCAAAACCGATGGAGAACGTCCACCGGGTATGACCAGAGCGTCGAAATCATCCGGGCTCACTTCGCTGATGGATTTTTCCACGTTAACTCTGACATCACTGTTGTAAGCCTTTAGTTCTCCCGGCCCTATACCTACAACCGTCACCTCGGCTCCGTGATCACGCAGAAACTCCATGGGCTTTGTGGTTTCCCCATCATGAAAGCCCTCTTCTATGATAACTGCAACCCGCTTTCCGGCCAGCGCGCCGACGGGCGGCTCTTCTTCAAGAATGGGTTGTTCAGCTGCCGTTACGGGCTCTGCCGCTGGTCCGGTCGTACGACATCCCATGAAAAACAAACCTGCCATTAGGCTTGCACTTATTACCGTCAATGTCTTTTTCATTTTTTACCTCCTGAAATCCATTTTGCAAATCGTTCAATCCTGGCAACCTTCCACTCGCTGTTTTTTCACAATGAGGCGATAGTTACAACCAAAACATTTCCGCTTACCGGAAAGAAAAAACTATTTACCAAACAACTGTTAAACCAGACTTTTTCCAATATATTTCGCGGTTGGGATTAGTCAAGTAATGTCATTGACAAACTTAAGTCTTGCGTGATAATCAGTTTTTGAAAGGAATCGTAGCATGAAGATGTCAACCAAAGGCCGTTACGGCTTGCGCATAATGATGGAACTGGCGCGTCAATACGGCAAAGGACCGATCCCGGTGGACATAATAGCGAAAAACCAGGATATTTCCGGCAAGTACATTCATGTGCTTGTCATGGGATTGAAAGCCGCCGGTTTGATTCGCACCCTCAGGGGACCGAAGGGTGGATACAGCCTGGCGCGCGAACCCGGCTCCATGACCGCACTAGACGTGGTTTCCGCGCTTGAAGGCGAAATCGCGCCGGTTGAATGCGTCAAGGAAGAAAGCTACTGCAAGCATTCAGGAAGTTGCATAGCCAGGGAGTTGTGGTGTGAAACAGCATCCGCGATCCAGGAGTCTCTTCGCCGAGTCACCATCAAGGAGCTGGCCGAACGCCAGTTCAAGTGCAAAATTGACACTGATCCCCGGGCCGTGTGAAATGATTCAGACGCGGTAACCGGGAAATGGTCTGAACCCGCTTTGAAGCCACCGCGGGATGTTCCTGAAAGATGATACCATGTTAAGTTCGGATCCAAACAGCATATTCCCGAAAGGCAGCGAACAATACAACACTTTGCGTGCGCACATAAAAGAGATGGGCGAGGTTGCAGTCGCTTTTTCGGGTGGCGTGGACAGCAGTCTCCTGCTGGCCGCGGCGCATGATGCATTGGGTGATCAGGTCCTGGCTCTGACCGCGTGTTCGCCGTCTTTTCCGGAGCACGAACAAAAACAGGCGCTTGAAATAGCCGGCCTTTTGGGAGTCCGCCATCGACTTTTTGAATCGAAAGAATTTGATGAACCCGAATACCGTGCCAACCCTCCGGATCGTTGCTACTATTGCAAGCGGTCCGTCTTTCGTGAAATGCAGGCCATTGCTGCGAAAGAAGGAATCTCAATGATCTTGGACGGCGCCAACAGGGATGATCGTAAAGATATCCGCCCCGGTCGCCAAGCCGCAGCTGAAGTCGGAGTCCGGTCCCCCATAGACGAACTCGGGTTCGACAAGAAAACGGTGCGAGCTATGGCCAAGGCGAGGGGTTTGCCTAACTGGGATCAACCCGCTCACGCGTGCCTTGCTTCCAGAGTTCCATATGGGAGGGAAATAACTCCGGCTATCCTGGAACGCATCCAAAATGCCGAGTCCGAGATCCGCGAACTCGGGTTTCGCGTTGTTCGCGTGAGAGCCCATGGAGACATGGCGGGCATTGAACTGGGCAAGAGTGAAATGGATCGAGTTTTTAAAGGCAACATGAAAAATCTCTTGGCCGCTTCATGTAAAAAGCAAGGTTTCCTTTATGCATATCTGGACCTGGAAGGATACCGGACAGGATCCATGAATGAAGCCGTGAAACCGCGAAAAGGGTAAAGATTAAACACCAGGCAGAGACAGTGTCTGGATGCGGCCTGCGTTTTCCGGACTGGAGACCGAGTCATGAGTGACAAAAAAAATTCCCGCGAATCAAATCGATCCAAAATCGATGGATGTGAAGGTTCCCTGGTGCAAAGGGGCGACGGTTGCGAACAAATCGATGCAACACCGCTTCAAGCGGTGCTCCGCCGCATCAAGGATGGTGAAAACGCCGCTTTGGTCACTATCACCAAAACATCGGGATCCGCTCCCAGGGGGCTTGGCACGGCCATGGCCGTATTCAGCGATGGTTCCATCCAGGGATCTGTGGGTGGAGGGGAACTGGAATTTTTTGCGATAAAACACGCTCTCGAATCAATGGAAGACGGCCGGGCTAGGAGCCTCCACTATGATTTCAGCGGCGGAAAAAAACAAAACTTGAACAAAGCTTGTCGTGGAACAACAGACTTCCTTGTTCAACCGTTTGGAAGAACTTCAAGGCTGGTGATTTTCGGTGGAGGCCACGTATGCCGATCCCTCGTTCCTATGGCCGTATCCTGCTCGTTTGCCGTATCGGTTGCGGACGACCGTAAAGAATACTTAGACGGGAAAGACTTTCCAGAAAACACCAGACTATACCACGGTCCTTTTTCCGAAACAGCCGCCCAAATTCCGATGGATGAATCCACCTTCGTGGTTGTCATGACCTATGGACACGCGCACGACGAAACTGTACTGAAAGCATGCCTCCAAAGACCGTGGCGCTACCTCGGCTTGATGGCGTCAAGATCCAAGAAAGCGACTATGAAGAAGCGAGTAGCTTCCAACACGGCAGCGGCGAAACAATTTGATCGGATCCATACTCCCGTCGGTCTTGACCTCGGCGGCCGAACGCCGGCCGAAATAGCGGTCGCGATCATGGCTGAAATTCTCTCCGTGAAATACGAACGCACGGGAAAAATGTTAAAGGACGCAGAAAAGCGGCCTTGAAAACAATCTGCGTGAATTCACTCGTTTTCCGGCCGCCCCGTGAATTGAATGATGACGAAAAACACATCCAACCAGAAAAACAGCGAAAACCCGCTCGCTGATAACCCGGGATCATCCGGAGATCATAGAATAGCGGTAGCCGTAAGCGGCGGCGTGGACAGCAGTTTTGCAGCAGCATTGCTGAAGCGCAAGGGCTTTGATGTGATCGGAGTAACACTGAAACTTCATGAATGGAGCCGGGAAAACGGAATCGATTCGTGCTGCGGCCGGGAATCCGTCGAGCGGGCGCGCTCATTCGCCGAACAAATCGACATGCCTCACCACGTTTTTGATTGCGTGGATGAATTCGACAAATATGTCCTCCAACCGGCGTGGGAAGAATACGACCGGGGAAGAACTCCCAACCCATGCCTGCTTTGTAATGAGCAAATCAAGTTCGGCGTACTGCTCCAACGTATCCAAGACCTTGGAATCAGGAAACTCGCAACCGGACACTACGCTTTTCTGGAAACAGGTTGTGATCGTGCCCCGGTTCTAATGCGGGGGAAGGATCCCCAAAAGGATCAATCATATTTTCTGGCCGGTCTGAATCGAGATCAACTTGCATCCGTGATCTTTCCCCTGGGTGAGATGACAAAACACGAAGTCCGGACACAGGCTCGTCTACTCGGCCTGAATACGGCTGAGACAAGCGAAAGCCAGGATGCATGTTTCCTGGATCCCGACTGCTCGTTCCCGGAGTTTTTGAGAAAGCGCTTCAGCGGTGAAAGTAAGCCCGGCAATATCACAGACACCGACGATAGGGTTTTGGGTGACCACAAGGGTATTCATCTTTTCACGGTCGGGCAACGGAAAGGGATTCAAATCAAGACCACGGAGCGGTGTTGGGTAAAATCGGTTCGGGCCGAAGATTCCACGGTGGTGGTCACATGGAACGAGGATGACCTTCTCAGAAATGAATTCGCGGCAACCGATGTTACCTGGACAGGCGACGCTCCTCTTCACCACGAAACCGACTGCGAAGTCCAGGTCCGTTACCGCCAACCTCCCGTACCCGCAATCATCCGTCCCATCGATGTTTCAGGTTCATCTTTTCAAGTCACTCTGCAGCGGGCGGTAAGAGCCGTCACACCGGGTCAAGCCGCTGTTTTTTTCCAACGCGACCGCGTTCTCGGAAGAGGATGGATTTCCTCGGCCTGATGGAAATACATAGAGCGAGCCTGTTTTTTTACGACAGTGGACAAACCGCCGAGCGCGGTGCGGCCGAGGCCATGTTTTCGCAGGCTCCGAAACCGCCGGACGTCGCCGTTTGAAGCTTACCCTTCGGGTAGCATCGTCGGCGACTCGGTTGAATCCCTTCAGCCCTTCGGGCAGCGGTCTTCAAACGCCGGCTTTTTTCGAAGACCTTCTTCAACTTTTGGCCTCGGCAGATCAGGCATTGTCCGGCTCGCTCTATTGACAGCGAGAGAGGAACGAGCGAGCTTGTTCTGTATTGCCGGGCTGGCTTGATCTATCTGCTCTCAAGCTCTTTCGTAATCCAGAAAAGTATACGCGTAAGGATTACGGGTGTCGGCCTCGTTGCGAATCGATCTCACCTGTTTCCATCGTCCGCGATCCCAAGCGGGGAAAAACGCATCTCCGGCGAATTCCGCGTCCACTATCGTCAGGTAAAGTTTGTCCGCGATTTCGAGAGCTTCCCTGTACACCTCGGAGCCGCCGGCTATAAAAACTTCCTTATCGCCGTTGCGTTCAGCGATCCCGATCGCCTCTTCCAATGAATTCACGAACCGGATGTTTTCACCGGGTTTTTTATCATCCCGAATATTCGAAATCTCACGGGACAAAACCAGAACGGTTCGTTTATCCAGCACCGGCTTAAAAACGCGGTGGGAATCATTCGGAACGTTTCGGTGAGAACAGGTTGTCGCTATGGATTCATAGGTGCGCCGCCCCATGACCACGTGATGGCCCATGGTCAACATTTTGAAACGCTTCAAATCTCCGGGCAAATGCCAGGGAATACACCCGCATTCGCCGATTACCTGGTTGCGGCTCATGGCGGCTATGATAGAAATACACAGTCTTGATTCTTTGGGTTCACGCATTACAGACCTCGAATGGAACACAATAGAACATGGTGCAACCAAAGTAGGTACAAGGAAAACAAATGAACAGAGAAAAGCAAGACCAGATGCGCTGGTTTCTGACCGACAAAGTAAGAAAGGTCGTGAATTGGCACGATACCGACCAGTTCAAGGGGATGGACGCCCCGTCTATCCAAAAGCCCCCTGAACCGAACAAAGAGACAATTCTACTGGATCCGATTACAAAATTGACAGGTTTGGGAAACATTCCTTTGTTCAAGGCCATCTCACAGAGAAAAAGCCGAAGAGACTTCATGGAGAAACCGCTTTCCATGGATGAGCTGACTTTTTTGCTATGGGCGGTTCAGGGCATAAGAAACCCCACGGATCCGAATGCAAGATCCAACCTCCGCACTGTTCCCTCTGCAGGCGGAAGACACCCTTTTGAAACGTATATCGCCGCTTTGAACGTGGACGGCCTAGCGAAAGGCATCTACAGGTACCTGCCCATTGATCATTGCCTTGTACAACTTCGGCTTGACGAAAACCTGGGTGAAAAACTCACCGATGGTGCTCTTGGTCAAGGATTTTGTGGCCGATCTGCAGCTACGTTCATCTGGTCGGCGATTCCCTATCGCACGGAATGGCGCTACGACCTTGCAGCATATAGGGTCATCTTGATGGACATCGGCCACGTATGCCAGAATCTGTATCTTGCATGTGAAGGAATCAACGCGGGAACTTGCGCTGTAGGGGCATATGATCAAGAAGCCATGGATACACTGATAGGGGTGGATGGAAAGGATGAATTCACGGTATACATGGCGCCGGTGGGAAAGCTATGAAGAAGATTCAGCAACAAGAATTTCGTATACTTCATCGGTGTCGGCCGCTTTCAAAATACGTTTTCTTACATCTTCGTTTTTCAGCACGGAAGCAGCCGAGGCCAAAAGCTTGATATGCGTACCCTTGTCGTCTTGCGGAACGATTATCATGACGATAATTCGGACCGGTTCATCGTCAACGGTTTCGTAATCCGTGATCCCCTCATGACTGATTCCTATTGCGATCACAGGTCTATGGATTGACGGAAGCCGGACGTGAGGAATCGCGAGTCCGTTTCCTATCCCGGTGCTCATGACCTCTTCGCGGCTTTGGACGGCTGCTTTAAGCTCCTCGTGAGTCACATGGCCGATATTGTCTGAAACGACCCTGATGAGCCGGTCAACGGCCCCGCTCTTTTGGTTTCCATCCAGGCAAACAATTTTTTGTGGCCGGAGATAGTCGGATATTTTCATTTATTCACCCCGGAAACCGAGTTGCCCCGGTACCGGCCAAAAGTCTCTTCCGCAACAGACCGCATGCCGCCCTATCACAGTAAAAGGTTCGTGTCCAGTGCCCCCGTCAAAACACAATAGTTTTTGCAGGAATCGGTTTTTCCTCTAAATCGTCAAGAATGATCCAGGTACATACGACAGTGGACAACTCAACCCGATAGGATAAAAATGGATTTCCCGTTTCTTTAGGGAAATAAACACTTGGAGCTATGAAAACAGCAAGGAAAAAATGAAACACCATCCACCAGAGCCGTTTATTCATGAAACCGCGGTTGTAGATTCCGGAGCGTGCATTGGAGTTGGAACAAAGATCTGGCATTTTTGTCACGTAATGAAGGGGGCTTCGATCGGAGAAGAATGTATTATCGGCCAGAATGCTTATATCGGAAATGTTACTATCGGAAACGGGGTGAAACTCCAAAACAACATATCTGTTTATGACGGGGTCGTTTTGGAAGACCACGTATTCGTAGGTCCATCCGCTGTTTTTACCAACGTCAGTACCCCCCGCGCTCACATAGAACGCAAAAATGAATATGCAGAAACCCGGGTCCGTCGGGGGGCTACCATCGGCGCCAATGCAACAATAGTATGCGGCGTCACCCTTGGAGCCTATTGTTTCGTGGGAGCAGGCGCTGTTGTAACCCGTGATGTACCTGCATACGGCGTTGTGTACGGCTCGCCCGCGAGGTTGAAAGGTTGGGCGTGTGAATGCGGCGAGATGCTGTCGGGCGCCGTGGATATCGGAGTGGAAAATCGTTGCAAACGTTGCGGGTCATTGTACACATTGAAAAGCAGCCTGGAGCTTCTGAAAGAGCAGCGTTGATGAGATGTGAACCTTTAGGAAAGAAAACACGCTGAAAAAATGCACTGGAAAAACAAGAACATCTTGGTAACGGGAGGCACCGGCAGTTTCGGCCGAAAAATCATCGAGATCCTGCTGGCCGATCATGATCCCGAACGGGTTGTCGTCTACAGCCGCGATGAACTCAAGCAGTTCGAGATGCAAAACGACCATCGTTTTGCAGGAGATGAACGGCTGAGGTTTTTTATCGGCGACATTCGGGACCGCGACCGTTTGGCAAGAGCTTTCGACGGAGTTGACGTGGTGGTGCACGGAGCGGCCCTAAAACAGGTGGAGGCCGCGGAATACAATCCTTTCGAAGCGGTGAAAACAAACATCCATGGAGCGCAAAATGTCATCGATTGCGCGATAGACAAGCGAGTCAAAAGAGTGATCGCTCTTTCCACCGATAAGGCGGCGAACCCGGTGAATTTATACGGCGCAACTAAACTGTGTGCGGACAAGCTTTTCGCTGCGGGCAATGCCTACGCTGGGGCTCAGGACACCGCTTTTTCGGTTGTGCGTTACGGAAACGTGGCCGGGAGCCGCGGCTCGGTGGTGCCGTTTTTTTTGAGCAAAAGAAAAGACGGAGCTATTCCGTTGACCGATGAACGGATGACCCGGTTCTGGATAAGTCTCGATCACGGAGTTCGCTTTGTCATCGACTGCTTGAACAAGGCAAAAGGCGGCGAGTTGTTCGTGCCTAAAATCCCAAGCGTAAAGATAAAGGACATCGCAGAGGTCATAGCGCCCGAAGCGGAAATAAAAATCGTGGGAATCCGAGCCGGGGAAAAACTGCACGAGGTAATGGTTACCCGGGACGACGCTCGCAACACGATAGACCTGAACGACCGGTACGTAATTTTGCCGCCTCGTCGCATGCGACGGCACGAATTTTGGCGCGAACAGGGGCCGGTGTGCAAAGACGGCTTTCAATACTCTTCTGAATCGAACAATCATTGGTTGAACAAAACCGAACTCAAGGAAATGATCGCCGGGCTGGATTTGCCCGAAGCAAAGGAATGGGCGATGGAAACGATTATCAAGAAGAGAGAAGACAGTTGACGAGAGCCGGAGGACAAAAGAGTTTTATTCCCTACGGCCGCCAACTCGTGGATGACGAAGATGTGGCTGCTGTGGTGGAAGCAATGAAAGGTGAGCGGCTTACCCAGGGTCCCCTGGTTGAAGAGTTCGAACGAGAGCTCGCCCTGTATTGTGGATCAAAACACGCGGTCGCGGTTACAAACGGAACGGCCGCGTTGCAGCTTGCTCTTTCGGCCACTGGGTTGGGCCAGGGTGATGAAGGCATCACTTCTCCAATCACCTTTATCGCGGGCGCTCATTGCATGATTTCCTGTGGGGCGCGGCCGGTGTTCGCTGACATCGACCGCAACACATTGAACATCGATCCGGCCGAGATCGAAAAAAAAGTTACAGAAAAGACAAGGGTGATCATGCCCGTGCATTTCGCCGGTCTGCCTTGTGAAATGGAAGCTATACGGGAAATCGCAGCGAAGCGCGGGATAACGATCATAGAAGACGCGTGCCACGGGCTGGGTGGAACTTATGGAGGCGAAAGAATCGGAGCGACCCATGGAACCGACATGGTCTGCTTTTCTTTTCATCCGGTTAAACACATTACCACCGGAGAAGGAGGCGCTGTTCTTACCGAAAACGACGAACTCGCGGCAAAATTGAAAAGACTCCGCCATCACGGCATCACCCGGGATGCGGATCTCATGACGCAATTCGACGGGCCGTGGTACTACGAAGCGAAAGAGACCGGGACCAACGCGCGGCTGACGGATGTGCAGTGCGCTCTCGGGTTGAGCCAGCTTCGAAAGTTGGATCGGTTCCTTGAAAGAAGATTGGAAATCGCGCAACGTTACCTTGAAGAATTGGCGGACATTGAAGGGTTGCGCTTTCAAAAAGTAGATGGAGACAGAACTCACGCTTACCATCTCTTCGTGATTCACCTCGACCCACGCAAATATGACCGCCTGAAAGTTTTCAGAACTCTTACCTCCGCGTCCATAGGAACCCAGGTGCACTACATTCCCGTCAACAGGCAACCTTCAGTAATTGAAAAGGCCGGTTTTCAAGGATCCTTACATAATGCCGATGATTATTACGCGGGTTGTCTTTCCCTGCCAATCTTTCCCGGCTTGTCCGTTTCGGAGCAAGACCATGTCATCTCGGTTTTAAAGACGACATTGCAAGAAAAATGACTCGAATTGTCTGCATAATCCAGGCCCGGATGGGCTCAACGCGGTTACCCGGAAAAATATCCATGGATATCGCCGGCAAATCCATGCTGGCCAGGGTGGTTGAAAGAACGAAACAATTCGAAAACATCGGACAAACAGTGATCGCCACATCGGTTTCGAGCAGCGATGACCTGACGCAACAAATAGCGCGCGAAATTGACGTGGACTGTTACCGTGGTTCAGAAACGGATGTCTTGTCCAGGTACTATAAAGCCGCCCGAATGTACAAGGCCGAAGCAGTGATGAGAATCACGGCCGACTGCCCCCTCATCGATCCGTCAGTGTCGAACAAGGTGACAAGAGGTTTTGTTGAGAAGCGTCCGGATTACGCGTCGAATACAATTCAAAGAACTTATCCGAGAGGCCTGGACACGGCTATCATAACCATGGATGCATTGACGCTGGCCCACAAGGAAGGGGTGGATCCGCTCGACAGGGAGCACGTGAATCGTTTTGTGTGGAAACAACCCGAACGCTTCGACATTCTGTCCATCACCAACGATGAGGATTTTTCGCGACATCGCTGGACCGTCGATACATCGGAAGACTTGGACCTGGTGAGGAAAATATATGGAGAACTCGGCGATCGGCAGTTCGGAATGAGAGAGATCCTCGATGTGTTGAAACAAAATCCGGAATGGATGAAAATAAATGCCATGGTCGAACAAGTATCCTGACGGTCCTGCGATTTCTTCTGGGTGGTGCAAACAAAGATGAACGACACGATCGTATTTCGTTGCAATGCAGGTCCAACCGTCGGGTTCGGACATTTAACCAGGTGTACGGCCTTGGCCCGGGCGCTCAACAATCGGGGTGGAAAGTGCGTCATGGTCGGCCCGGCAGCAGAGTATGCATCCGTGGAAGCGGAGTTTTGTGAATGGATTCCCGCTGCCGAATGGATATCTCCTGAAAAGGACGCTGAAAAACTTTGCACGATCGCAACTCAGAGGAAAGCTGCTTTCGTGGTGCTTGATGATTACAGAGTCGATGAAACGTATCAAAAGATATTGAAACAAAACTCGTTTCACTACCTTCAGTTTGACTATGCGGCATCCAAGCCTCTGTGGGGGGACATCATTGTCAACGCGAGTCCCGCAGCTACACCAGGATGCTATGAACAAGTTGTTCGAAACCCCGCGGCCGAAGTGTTGATCGGTCCGCGTTACGCGATACTTCGAAATCAATTTTCATCGATTTCCTTATCCGATCATTGTTCCGGCAGGCAGGTTGAAAAAGTGTTGGTTACATTCGGTGGGGGAGATGACAGGGGAGGAGTGGAGTTTGTTTTATCCGCGGTCCTTTCTGAAACTCCGGGACAGGTTGATTTTGTGGTGGTTTCGGGAAAACACAACCCGCGAAACAAACGACTTTCAGAATGGATCAAAACCCGGGGGAAAGGCCGGGTCCGATTGCTGGTTGACCCGAATCCTGTCGCTCCCGTATTTGCAGGTTGTGACCTGGCAATAATGGCCGGCGGCACCACGACCTTTGAAGCAGCGTGTTGCGGGTTGCCCATGGTCTTGATGACCATAGGGGACAATCAAATCCAGGGAGCGCGCGCCTGGGAGAAAACCGGATCCGCTGTTTACCTGGGAGACCTCAAAGACACGGCCGCGGAAAAACTGGTGGGAAAAATTTCTGAATTGCTGGATTCCGAGTCTACTCGCAAAGAAATGGCGGACAAGGCAAGAAAGTGCATCGATGGAAAGGGCGGTGACCGCGTTGCAGAGCGCATAATGAACAAGATTGAAAAAACAACGGACAAATCCGACCGTTCGTTTTATCCCTTGTATCCGCCGATACTTGAAACCCGCCGTCTTCGACTCAGGCCGATGACCGAAGCGGACGGAGAGATCGTCGTATCCTGGCGAAACTCGGATCACGTCGCCTCAATGAACAGAGCTCCGCAAAGGGAAAATCTCACAGTTGAAAAACATCTCGAATGGTTCAAGCGGACGCGCCGGTGCCGCGTGGATTGTATAATCGAAGAACGGATCAACGAAACCGGAGAACTTTTCCTTGAAGACACAAGTTGCGAAAACAGCCGTTTCCGCCCCATAGGAAGCCTTAGTTTTACCTGGCGGGCCGTACCTGAACAGTTTTTGGAAAACTGCACGGGTTCAAAAAATTGCGCGGAACTTGGAAAATATATCGGTGAAAAAACAGCGCTTGGCAAGGGATACGGATACGAAGCAACCGCGTGCTGGATTGAATATGGTTTTTCGGTTTTGAAACTGGAGTGCGTCATCGCCGTCGTTCGTGCTCAGAACAAGGCCAATATCCGGATAAACGAGAAAATCGGCTTTTCGGTTTATGGTCGTTTTCCAGAAGCTTTTTTTTTCGAAGATGGTCTCCAATGGACCGATGCGCATGAATTGTGCGCGGACGGTCCGGACGAATGGTTCTTCATGGCGCTTACGCGAATCGATTGGTCCGAAAAAGAAACCGGAAAAGGACACGGATAAAACTCGGCACGGAAGAGAGTGCAAAGAATAAAGAGGTTTCCATGTTGATTGGAAAACGAGAAATCGGTCCCGGAGGGCCGCCCTTTATTGTCGCGGAAATGTCGGGCAATCACGCAAACTCGCTTGAACGAGCGCTCGAGATTGTGGATGCTGCGGCCGAAGCGGGGGCACACGCAATAAAGCTTCAAACATACACCGCTGATACAATGACTCTCGACATGGATCAGCGGGAATTCATGATAACTGATCCCGGCTCTCCATGGGTCGGACAATCTCTATACTCTCTTTATGAAAAAGCGCATACGCCCCGAGAATGGCACGCCCCGATAATGGAGCGGGCGGAATCCGCGGGGTTGCTGTGCTTCAGTTCGCCGTTTGATGATTCCGCAGTTGATTTTCTGGAAACCCTTGATGTTCCTTGCTTTAAGATAGCTTCCTTTGAATGCGTCGACCTGCCCTTGATAAAAAAAGCGGCCGGTACGAAAAAACCTCTTATAATCTCCACGGGAGCCGCGTCCATTGCAGAGATAGGAGAAGGTGTGGAAACAGCCCGCTCGGCCGGATGCAGGGATATCATCCTGCTAAAGTGCACCAGCGTTTATCCGGCATCCTCTGAACACTCGAATCTGCGTACAATCCCTCACATGAGAGAGTTGTTCGGATGCGAGGTTGGGCTTTCAGATCACACTCCTTCCATCGGTCCGTCGTTGGCCGCGGTCGCTCTGGGCGCGGTGATGATCGAAAAACACTTCACCCTTTCCAGAAAACAAGGCGGCGTGGACGCTTGTTTTTCACTTGAACCGGACGAGTTCAGCGTGCTCGCTGCGGAATCTATGGAAGCATGGCGTGCACTTGGAAAAATATCTTACGGCCCGACCCCCGCGGAACAAAACGCTGTAAAAAAACGACGGTCTCTTTACATCATTCAAGACCTTGAAAGAGGTGATGTTTTAACACCAAAAAACCTGGGGAGAATTCGCCCCGGTCACGGATTGAAACCCAAATACTACGACATCCTGCTTGGAAGAAAAGTAAACAGGGCTGTGAAAAAAGGAACCCCTGTAACATGGGACATGATAGTAAGCCCTTAGAAATGCAATGGAACTCAAACGCATAGCCGAAACTATTTTCGAGGCCGAAAAAGAAATGGATTTGTTTAACAAGTCCATCCAGGGGGTGTATTTTTGGAACTTGGTCAGGTTTCCATTCTACCGGAAGATCACCACTCAAACCGGGATTCGCGGGGTTGCGCACACGGCCCACGATGTTGATTCTTTCACAAGCAAATCCAAACACATCTTGAACGCTGCAAACGCGGCTGTTTTCCACAACCCGTGTTTTTCTTCCAAATGCGATCTCCTGTTTTTCGGGCACCCCCGGCGCAAAATGATGGAAGACGGTTTCTGGTGGGACATTTATTGCGACCCCGTCATTGATGCACTAAAAACAAGGTACAAATGTCTTTTAGTTGAAAAACCTGTTTATCCCGACCACAAGAAACCCCCAAAAACAAAGGGAATACGATACCTGGATTTTCAAGTTCTGCTGGGAACTCTTTATTTCAAACTTGCGACTGAGGGTTTCTCGTTAACGGAAGAGGACAAAAAGCTTCTTGACCGAATAAAATGGTTTATTCGGGATCGGTTGCAGAAGATGGGCGACCGGTTCCAAAACCATCAGGGAAGCGGATTCAACCCGGATCTCGAAAAAATCGTCTCTGTAACACTTTGGGAAAGAAAAAAGCTTCTGCCGATCTATGTCCGCGTGCTCAGGAAAATGAATCCCCGCCTGGTAATTATGGTCGTGGGGTACACGAATTACACGTTCATCGAGGCATGTCGGCGACTCAGAATTCCCCTTGTGGAGTTGCAACATGGTTTCATGAGCAGATATCACTTCGGTTATTCGTACCCTTACGCGAAACCCAAAAACAACGCGCTTCCAGATTGCCTGTTGACCTTCGGAGAGCATTGGAAAAACCTTTTGGATTTTCCGATTCCGAAAGAAAACATCCTGAGCGTGGGGTATCCTTATTTCGATAAGGAAGTTTCCAAGTACAAACATACCTTAGACACAACAAGTCCGCCGGATAAGCAGATCATTCAGATTCTTTTTATTTCACAGGGAACCGCGGGTAAAGAGATCTCCAGGTTTGCTGTGGAAACCACCGAACTCCTCGAAAAGGCAGGCAATCCGTTTTTTCGAATTGTCTACAAACTCCATCCCGGCGAGTACGACCGATGGAAAACGTCATACCCGTGGCTTGTCGACTCGAATATAAAGATTGTCCAAGATGACTCAGTTCCTCTTTACAAGCTCATCACCCAATCCAAAATTCTCGTGGGGCTCAGTTCGACCGTGATCTATGAATCCATAGGATTGATGTACAGGCTGGGAATCGACCTGAAGATTTTTCTCCTGAACCTGCCGTCCATAGAAACCATGGATATGGTCATCCGGTCCGGTACCGCCCGGAAGACGCAGCGGCCGGTTGAGTTTGTTCAAGCCATCACATCTCTCATGTTCCCCCACAAACACACAGCGAAAAAGGAAACACGTGCGGAGAATGGGTTCGGCTCTAAAATTATCGAAAAAAAACAAGCTGTTAGGGGTGGCTTTGACGCGAATCTGCTTTTTAAGCCGGATTCCTTGAATAACATTGCCCAAGTCGTTGAAACCCTGGTTCGAAAGAGTTGGTAGAAAAATATCGATATGAGCGCCGGGAGATTCGTATGTGGTTTTCATCGAATTATCCACCATATTGCAGAATTGCAGAAACATCTTTTCTCAAGTAAGCTTCAGGGAGTTAAAAACCCTTCAGGTGGAGGTTGGTTTTTTATGTCGAATTCACAAGCATCCAACAACGGTGACTGCCAAGGTGGTTGCCGGCTTTCCGCCGCGAGCGTGCTTTTTCCGTTGATTTTATTTTTGACCGGTTTGTTTTCGTTTTCCGGATGTTCATTTGACCCATCGGGCATAGAGGGTAATGAAAACAACAACTATAACGAAACTCCAGTATGCGGGGACGGAATCATTTCGGGCGATGAAGAATGTGACGATGGCAACCTTCAAAACGGCGACGGGTGCAGCTCAAACTGCACTGTTGAGCCTGGTTGGGAATGTTTCGGGGAGCCATCGGTCTGTAATCCGATCTGCGGCGATGGAATGATCTACGGCGATGAGGAGTGCGACGGCGACAATCTGGGCGGCATGACGTGCACCGACATGGGCTATGACAGCGGTATGTTAAGTTGTTCCGACAGTTGCAGATTCGACACCACGGGTTGCTACAACTACGAGTGTGGAAACAACGTGATCGAACCCGGCGAAGTCTGTGACGGCAACGCTTTGGGCGGGCAAACATGCGCGACTCAGGGATTCGACGCTGGAGACCTTGCGTGTTTGGCGGACTGCTCGGGGTTCGACACCACGGGTTGCTACAACTACGAGTGTGGAAACAACATCCTTGATCCCGGCGAGGTTTGCGACGGAACCGCTCTGGACGGGCAAACATGCGCTACTCAGGGATTCGACGCGGGAGACCTTGCGTGTTTAGCGGACTGCTCGGGGTTCGACACCACGGGTTGCTACAACTACGAGTGTGGAAACAACATGGTCGAACCGGGCGAGGTTTGCGACGGAACGGACCTCGGCGGTCAAACTTGTGCAACTCAGGGTTATCACAGCGGAACGCTCGGTTGCTTGGACGACTGTTCGGGCTTTGACACATCCGGTTGCGGGATCTGCGGCGATGGAACGATCAACGGAGACGAAGTGTGCGACGGCGACAACCTGGGCGGCCAAACATGCGAGACCGTCAATGCGACTTATCACGGAGGCGCTTTGGGGTGCGCCGGCGATTGTTTGTCGTTCGACGAGTCGGGTTGCGAGTGGTGTGGCGACGGAACCATAAATGGTCCTGAAGAGTGCGATGGTTCCGAACTGGACGGGAAGACCTGTGTGGACTTCGGGTTCTACGGCGGTGTGCTGGGATGCTCGGACAATTGCACTTTTGACTTCTCGAATTGCGAGGGCATTTGCGGCGACGGAATGATCAGCGGCGACGAGGAGTGCGACGGAGACAATTTCGGCGATAAAACCTGCGAAGATTTCGGTTTCTATTACGGGGACCTGGTTTGTACGGATGAATGCACCATTGACCACTCCGGCTGCTACGGGTACTGCGGCGACGGCGATATCAACGGTCCCGAAGAATGTGACGGCGATGAATTCGGCGGCCTGAACTGCCAGGACTACGGTTTCTACTACGGGGATCTCGCATGTGCCGACGATTGCACAATCGATTCATCTGGGTGCTACGGGTACTGCGGCGACGGTGAGATCAACGGCGAGGAGCAGTGCGATGGCGAAGATTTCGGAGACTTGACGTGCGAAGATTTCGGTTTTTACTACGGGGATCTGGCCTGTAGCGATGAATGCACGATCGACGATTCGGGCTGTCACGGGTACTGCGGCGATGGCGATATCAACGGTCCGGAAGAATGCGACGGTGAAAACCTGAATGAAAAATCGTGCGAAGATTTCGGCTACACCGGCGGCACGCTCGGTTGCACCGATGAATGCACCTTTGATTTCTCGAGTTGCTCGGGCGGCGAATGCGGCGACGGCATAATCGACGAAGGTGAGGAATGCGATGATGGCAACACCGAATCCGGCGACGGTTGCTCCGCGGATTGCAAGATTGAACCGTACTTCAACTGCGAGGGTGAACCGAGCGTGTGCTACTGCTTGGTGTATGTTGACGGATTAACCGCGATCACCGATCCCCCTGACGGTATGAGCTGGGAGACTGCATATCCCACGGTACAGGAAGGAATCGATCAGGCGGCCGCTCTTGCAGTTACAACCGGCACATGCGAGGTATGGGTGGCGGGAGGATCGTATCTGATTTACGAGACATCTTCTGATGACACCGTAAATCTGGCGTCCGATGTTGCAGTTTACGGCGGATTCAACGGAACGGAAACACGCCGCGACCAGCGAGATTGGATCTTGAACGAAACAATCCTGGACGGTGCCGACATTTGGACGGTCGGTAGAGTGGAACACGTCTTGACTGCTTACTACATAGAGGACGCGATTATTGACGGGTTGGTTATAAAGAACGGCTACACCGGCGGAGAGGGCGCTGGTTTGCTTTCCGAATTAAGCAGTCTGCATATTGAAAACAGCAGGTTCACCGACAACATGGCGGATGACGGCGGAGCGGTGTTCCTTGATGAAAGCACCGCATCTTTCCACAATTGTACTTTTCGTGATAACGAGGCCGTCGACTACGCTGGCGGGATTTACGCTTTGCACTCCAATGTGAAAATTTCAGCAAGCAGGTTTGCAGACAACACTTCCGGCGAAAGGGGTGGCGCTGTCTATGTAACCGGTGACTCAAGCATGGTGGAAGTTTTTGATTCAATGTTCGGATCCGCCAACAGGTCGGACAGGGGAGGAGCGATCTATCTTGACGACGGCGACATGTTAATTTCCGGCGTCCGGTTCAGAGACAACGCTGGAGATGTGCAAGGCGGAGCATTGTACATCAGGAGAACCGCAACTATTGAAAACTCCATTTTCCAAACCAACTTCAGCGAACAGGGAGGGGGAATACTGGTCGCGCACAACTCGGTCGTAAATATCGTGAATTCCCTTTTCTACGGCAATATCGCTGTAGATAACGGCGGTGGAATTCGAAACGCCAGGGGTACGTGCCATATCGCAAACTCCATCTTCCGACTTAACACAGACCAGATTTCCAACCAACCCGGCGGTACGACCACGACCGTTCGCTACTCAAACATTCAGGGGGGCTACCCGGGCGAGGGAAACATCGACGCGAACCCGCTGTTCGTGGATCCGCTCAACGGTAATTATTATCTGCAACCCGGGTCTCCTTGTATTGACGCTGCCGATGGAGACTTGGCACCGGAATTAGATATGGACGGAAACCCGCGCGTAGACGACCCGGACACAGTCAACACGGGAACTGGAACCCCAGACTACGCTGACATAGGACCCTACGAATACCAACCCTGAGTTCCCGGTTCGGAAATTTCGAGGGGTTGTGAATCGCGGATGGCTCGTCGATTGAAAATGAAACCCGGGATGGTCGTGTGGGGTGGGATCGATGTAGGATCAGTTGGTGTAGGCCAAGGCTTCCAGTTGCCGGCGAAGTTCGGGGTCGACCTGCGCTCGGGAGGGCTTGAACCGTCTTCTGGAAACCGCGCCGGCAAGACGGTGGGACTTGTTCGGT
>SLPX01000247.1 GCA_007131745.1 Myxococcales bacterium | reverse complement strand
AGAATGGATCTCAACTCAGCCAAACTCGGTCTCGCCTCTCTTCGGGAACCCATCCCTCCCGCAACACCCCGCGTATCACCCGGAAGCCCGGAATCGAATGAAGCCTTCAAAATACTTTTGGGCACATGGCGCTCGGGTGTCTTTTCATCAAAACCCGCGTCCACATCATCTGCGGATTTATCCAAGGGGGCCGGAACACCGGAATCTTTCTGTAATTCCTCCAGCTCAACGTTCGCCCGCCCCATGATCGTCGACCTTCGCTGTGCACCTTCCTCCAACACAGCCCGTTGATCAAACGCCTTTTCAAACGGAGATTTTGCGCCCGGCTTTTCCAGACGGGCACCCGGCTCGCGTCGCATGGTGGGTTCATCCGGATCCTCTTCATCTACGGGAGGAACATAGGGTGGTACCGGCACCGGTGGAGGAAGATTATCCGGCTCAAACGAATCCATGTTTTCCTGAATCTCGTAGGGAACCACCCGCTTCTTGATCCTGGGAAAACTGCCTGTTTGACCGGCCGTAGAAAGTTCATCATAGAGCTTGGTAAACTCTTCATCGCCGGGAGCCAGTTCCAGTATGCCCTTGCAAACGCTTCTCGCCTGAACAGCCTTCCCCAACTCATGGTAAGTACGCGCCACTTCCCTGTACAAGAAAAGGGCGTCATTGGTCTTTCCTAAATCTTGCAAAACCCCGGCCAGCTTCAGTTTTGCAACAAGATTAGAAGGATCTCGCTTGAGAACCGCCTGCTGCTCTTTTGCAAGCTTTTTCAGTTCGCGTTTAGTCAAACGTGTAGTTCGTTCTGCCATTTATGGAAAGCGCTTTTCAATGGTCAGCCTTTTGGTTTCAGGTGCAGTCTTTGCTGGAAATCTTGAGGAAACCCTCCAAACGGATCGAACTTCCAGCTCCTCACTTCATTCTTGACGCACTTATCAAAACCTGAACCAACAAAGGGTGTCAATTTGATTCTTCCAACTCTTCCGGAATTCAGCAAGGTAAAAGTCAGTGTCACCGAACGGGACGAAGAAGCAAGTTCCTTGTCTCTCATCGCAGCTTCTTCATAGCAACGCCTCATTATCCCTGTCGCAGATCTGACCCTAACCGCTACCTGCTCGCGATTCAAGGGAGGTCCTGACGCAGGTTTCGCTTTAACCGGGGTTTTTGAGCCCGTCCGTTCAGTGGATTCCTGGATGGGTTTGACTTCAAGGGATATCGGGTCCATTTCAAACGCGCAAGGATCTTCCTTGATTTTGTTTATGGCGTTTTCAAGACGCATGACCCGTTCTTCGAGTTCCCCGCTCCTTTTGTTACACTCGTGCAAATCATTTGTTCTTCTTGCAAGCGTCTTGTTGAGCTCTTCCACTTCCTTCCGGTCTTTCTTTTGACAAGCAAGAAAACTCGGAATCATTAACGCTGCCAAAAAAAACATCGCTGTTTTTCTCATGGTTTGTTCACCTCGTTGATCTACTGAACCGCCCCCTGACAAGAGAACTTCCGTGAAAAACCCGTTTGTATTTCATCACAGAAACCGGCTCAAAAAAATAGACTCTTCACTATTGAAACAACTACCGGCAAATCGCTCACAAAGCACCCTTCCCGCCCCTCCCGTCCAATCTCTGCCTGATAAACTCCCTTAGCGGCGAAAGACTCGCTGCGTCTTCCGCTATAAACACAAGAAGTTGACGCTCCGTCACCCCTCCGTTTTCGAGGACCGTCTCAGCAGCCCTGTTCAATATCCCGATGTTTTCCCTGAATCCGGGATCCGCCCTGTAGTCCAGCAGAAACTGGCGCAAAGGTCGCACAACATCCGGACCTCCTATCGCTGCCAAAGCGTCAACGATGTCCCTGAGCGCGGAAACCGGAGTGTGTGGTTCGTGCAGATGCCTGGCTATCGCGGGTACGGCTTTCTTGACCTTCATGGACGCCAAGGCACGCGCTACCGACCCCACAAAATCGGTTCTCTCTCCGGTAAGGTAATCGTAATCTCTCTCCAACGCGTTCAAATACAAGGGAATGGATTCCTCGCTCGGCCTGTTGACCAATACCGTTTCCGCCATTTCCCTGATATTTTCAGGCAATTTTTGATCCGCTATGATATCGAGGAGCACCTCGGACACCCTTCTACCCCTGACCCCCTTCAATTGCCTGATTGCAAAAAGCTTGGCCGCGGCAAATCGCATGTCCGGATCAAAAAGAATCTTTCCAAGAGCCCTTTCTATTGGTTCCGCCGGTCTTCTCTCCCCTTCCAGAGCAGCGCCTTCGACATCGAATGTGGCTCCTCTCAACCGAATCCCGAAATCGTGTTTCCAAAGCCGATCGCCGGATTTTGGATCCAGCAACTTGATCCTACCCGTATCTGTCACGTAAATAATCCTGGAGTCCACGTGCTCAGCTGCCATAACCTCATCTCCCGAGTGAACATGGACCCAAGACAAATTACCGGCTTCGGTGTTAAAACCGAAGAAATACCGGAAAAACACCAGGACTGCATGATTGTTCTCAAACTCGGCCCCTTCACCTCCCCGCCACAAAAGCCGGTTGCGATCATAGACGGTGTAATTCAACATCAACGGTTCGTATCCATCCCAGTGGTAGAGAATCCTGAGGCCTGCCGCGGTTTTATCATCACCGGCAACTTCCGCCTCCTCCCCTTCCATGGAAAACCTTAGGTTGAAAAAATCGGCATTTTCAAGCTTGGAGGTAGCCGCCCTTGAATTAAACCGCACAATACCTTTATCGCTCCCGAAAAACACCCCGCTGGGGGTGGTTCTGACAAAGTTGAAAAATTCACCCGGAATCCTTGTTCTGGCTCGTTCCCTCCCGTGGGTGAAATCCAAGACCGATACGTGCATTTGCCGGTAAGGAACAAAAACATAGTCTCCCAACGCTGCCGGCGCGCCCAGGCGACCGGGAGATTTTCGAACCCAACGGATTCTCCCGGTTGTGCCGTCGATCGCGGTCAGCCGCGAATCGAACACCCTGATATCATCTCTCCACTTTTGTCCTACCACCACAAACACCCTGTCGCCTGAAGCTGCGATCCCGATGATTTCCTTCGTTTCACCGAG
Source organism: Myxococcales bacterium (assembly GCA_007131745.1). Next base: position 4,409 of record SLPX01000247.1, on the reverse strand, counting down.
ATCCTCCTTTATGCTCCACACTCTTTTTCCGGTCCTGACCGACCTGGCGACGATCGTCTCCCTGTCGGCAACGTAATAAACATTTCGATGGCCCACTATTATCCTGGAAACAAATCTTTCCGCGGGTTGCTCCCATACCGCCTCTTTTCCGGCGAGATCCAGAGCGACAATCTTTCGGTCCTCTGTAATTCCGAATGCCATCGGCTTTCCCAGTTCGTTCGCTGGAGATGACGGCGTCCTTAAATCAATCGAATCCATTACCCCCGCTATTTCCCTGCCTGAGCTGATTCCTCGACGCGCGTCAAAAGGCCTTGTTGCACATCCAACCAACAACAACCCTCCAAGAAGCAATCCGGCCGACACGACGCTTACTAAATTTCTTTTTCTTTCCAATATCATTTACTTCCCCTTAGGCTTCTCAGGGCCGGACCCTGTCGATCAATGTCAACGTTCCGCCAGCCTTCGCGCCAGCGCCACGGACGGCGTATTTTTTCCGCGTGTAGTCGCGACATAATGCATTATCGCGGCAATTGCTTCCGGTTCGGTAAATGTCGACAAAGTCTTCAGAATCCATACTCGCACAGGTTCGGGACCGAAATCCTCCCGTTTTAAAAACTCCGAATAGATCTCGATCACCACTCCCGAAGGAATGCCGACACTCTTTTGAACCCTGAATTTTGCAGCGGCCGCGCTTCTCTGGTCCTGGAGGTTGACTGCAAGAGTCCTGGCTGTCTCCATGCCACCGAAATGTCCCAACGCTGCAGCAGCAGAACCATGATCCCTGTGCTTGAGCAGCAGTTCGAGCAACACTTTTTCCGCTTCTTCCCTTCTGTCGGCGTCAAGACCCCTTTTGTTGAGATCCACCAGTAAGTGAGCGGCAGCCTCCCGAACAGATGATGCACTGTCTCTCAATCCGTTCATCGCAACACTGAACACCCTGGGAATGTTATCCTTTGCAGCTAATCGTCCCAGGGCTTTCAAAGCCTCGGCCCGAACATCCACGTTGCGGTTCTTGCAATAGTGCGCAATCAAATCGAAGGCACGCTGCGATCTATGTCTGGCCATCGCCCTGATGAGTTCCACCGCCAGCTTGGGCGGAGCGCCCAGCATCAGGGTTTCCATCAACATTTCCAACGCCCTGTCCGACTTTATTTCCCCCATTTTCCTCGCTGCATCCACAGCCTTCTGCACATCGCCCCCAACCAGATCGTTGTAGTGCTCTTCATGGGTCTCAGCCCCGGCTGCAGGAAAATTCGGCCCACCGGCCGCCCAAGCTGTTGTAATCACAGCGAAAAAAGCCGATAACAAGGTTCTTGCAGCCCCGTTTTTCAAACTCATCGAAATCACCTCAAAAGAAACCAGACCGGCTTCCCATATCCTGACAAGACAACCGGCCTCCAAAGGTCAATATTTTCCTATAAGTTACCAGCGGAAATACTGCATTTTTTCCATACAGTCAAGACCGACGAAACGGGTCGCCAAACGATCTTAAAGCAAGGCAATTAGTTCTCAACTACCCAGCGTCGTCAGCGCAAGGATCGCTATCAGCACCAGGCACGCCACCCCGATCCATATGGCGACCGGATCCGGCTTCAAGCGTTCCATCAAGAATTCGGCCTCATCCCTGACATTATTTGAAAGCCGCTGCTTTTGGAGCAATTCCTTCAGTATCCTCCCCGCTTGTGCATGATTCCCTTTTTCCATGAGCGATTCAGCGGCCTTTAATTTTTCCCGATCTTCATTTACATCACCGGCTGATTCATCATCTCTAACCTCTGCATCTCCGGCACACTCTTCTTCCTGAACCTCGTCTTTTTCATCGTTGTCGTCTTCACCCTCTTTCGATGTAGCCTGGGGTTCTCCTGTTTCATCATCTTTTTTATCGGCTTTTATCTTCTCTTCAGTCATGGCTTTTGTTCTTTCATTCTTAGCTTGGATTCAACACGATTAAACATTAAATTGCGTTTCTTTGCAGGATCGTTCAAATTCAATGTAAGTTTTTTTAACATCTTTTTTAAGAAAACACACAGGACAGCGAAGATATCGTGGAAACACAAACACTTCAAAAGAAATACTCATGGATCGGCGAAGATCGGATCGCTTACTATGACGAGGGTCCCGGTGACGCTCCCACGGTCCTCTTTGTGCACGGCTTTCCCACGTCCTGCTATCTGTGGAGGCTTGTACTGCATTCACTCTCCGAGAACTGGAGATGCATCGCTCCCGACCTCGTGGGATTGGGTGATTCCTGGGGCCCTGAGGACACGGATTTTTCTCTCCATGCACAGACGAAGAAAATCATCCGCCTCGTAAGGCATCTGGAAGTAGACCCGGTGGTCGTGGTTGGTCACGACATCGGTGGAATCGTAGCCCAGATAGCCGCTGTCCGCCACACCCGTTTTGTTCGAGGTTTTGTGCTCGTAAACTCGGCTTGTTATGACAATTGGCCGGTCGGGCCGGTACGGCACCTGAGAGCGCTCGCCAGAAATCCGGTCATCTACAAAATGCTCTGCAAAACATCCATGATCGAAACGTTGGCGAGATCTCAGCACGGATTCCGGAAAGGAGTGCGCCACCCTGGAAGCATATCGGATAAACAAATCAACGAATACCTGAGACCTTTCTTGCTATCGGACAGCGCCAAGAAAAGGTTCCGGCAGTTTCTTCTGAGTTTAAGCTCAATGGAATCCCGCGAGATAGCCCACGAGTTTCATCGTTTGAATAAGCATGCTCTGCTGATTTGGGCGCTCGATGATCCCTATTTTCCGCTCATCTGGGGCGAACGTCTGGCTACCGACATACCCAACAGCACTTTGAACACGATCTCCGACTGCGGGCATTTTGTACCCGAAGAAAGGCCACAGCGTCTCTCCGCCATGATCGAGGCTTACCTTTACCGCGTTTTCGAGATTCCCTTCGGGCGGATTTCCCCGGTGAACACGAATTCAGCAGGACCCAACATTACAACTCCGGAGTAATCTTTATCAACCCTGATGTGTAGATCTCCTCCGGGCAAAGAGACTTTCTGCCTACACCCGAGTTCGCCTCTTCCTTCCATGCACGCAGCGGTAGCAATAGCGCAAGCTCCTGTTCCGCAACTCTCTGTCAGCCCGACTCCCCTCTCCCAAACCGCGGCATTCCAGGAGTTCTCACCGGTCATCTCAACAAAGGAAACATTGGTCCTGTTCGGAAATAAAGGGTGAACCTCCAAAACCGGTCCCAGTTCCCCGGCCCACTTTTTCACGGAACCGGGTTTTCCCTCAGGCAGAAAACAAACCAGGTGCGGATTTCCCATTGAAACCGCCGTGAAACCGAGTTCCGGATCGATTCCTTCGAATATTCCGGTTTCTGCAACAAGTTCTCCATCTCCCAACATGGGAATCTCTGCCCTGGTCCGGCGTGGCCGCCCCATCTCCACGCTCACTTCGGACAATTTTTTACCCGGTTTATCGTCTACACTGCACTCGAGCACCCCTGCTCCGGTTTCCACCAAAAAACCACCTCGCATACCACTGTAGTCCATGAGATGCTTGGCCACGCATCGCAATCCGTTTCCACACATCTCTGCCTCACTCCCGTCGGCGTTGAAGATTCTCATAGCAGCGACGCAGCCCGTCTTCTCTCCAGGGTTCAACAAGAAGAGGATTCCATCAGCCCCGATTCCACGACGACGACTGCATAATTCTTCGGCCCACTGAGCGGCGCACGGCGGAAACCCTGACTCCCGGCGATCAATGAGAACAAAGTCATTGCCCAAACCGTGATACTTGTAAAAGGAAATGCTTTCCATCGGTGTGATCCCCTGCAGACCTTTATTTTGCAGAAAAGTTTCGGACCGGCAAACAGACAGTCACTCGGAACCTTCCGTATCGGGTTCTACACGAACAGGAGCTTTCTCCGGCTCAGCACGCGGTTCATCCGAACTTGTAGACGGCCTTGGGGGTTCCATTTCCAGTTCGGATGGTTCAGCACGGGGAGTTTGTTTTCTTGCCGGCGCCGGACTCGGCTGCGGCCGCGCCGGTTTCTTGGAAGGTTCAATTTCGGTTGAATCGTCATCTCCTGTTTCATCCAGAGGTTCCTCTTCAGGAGGTCCACCTTCCGCCGCGTCTTCCGGAACATCCGCTGAATCCTCTTCATCCATGAGTTCCCCGGGAAAACCGTCTTCCTCTTCTTCGGTTTCCCGCTCATCCACAGGCACATCGATCAATTCATCCAGGGGAGTCGCATCTTCCGCGCCGATTCCAACATCAGGCGCATCGTCTTCTATGACTTCATCGGACAAAAGCAGTTTTTCGGGGCTGACAGGTTTGGATTCCCTTTGCAGCGCTGCGCTTCCACGCTGGGTGGAACGCCACGCCAAGGATACCGATGTGAACATGAAAACTCCGGCCATGACCCAAGTCACCTTT
>SLPX01000144.1 GCA_007131745.1 Myxococcales bacterium | reverse complement strand
GTTTGGGCCTCGGTCAGGGATATTTCAGGCACAGTGCCGCTTGTATCATCCGGCACGGTTGCATCCACAACCGTGCTTTCACCCTCTTCAAGTCCCGGACCATCAACCTCTCTCAAGTTATCTTCCGCTTCCTCTCCTGAACCCGACCCTCCCCACATGTACTTGGTTTTCTTGCGCGCACGACCGCTTGGAGTATAGGCAGAGTGGGGCGGAGATTGCTTGTCCGGATCCGGTTCATCAATATCATCGGATGCGCCGGACTCAAACCCTTGTTCTGATGGTTGATCGAAACCATTCAGCCCGTCATTAGCCCACGCTTCCAAGGTTTTCTGCGGGATGCGTTTTTCATCTCTTCGCTGCTTGCCGGGCTCCATTAACTCCGCCGTCAAATCAGCTTTGCATTTGTCGCTGATCCCGTATCTTTCAATTATTGCATTCAGGTCGAAGATCATCTCCCCCGCTGCCTGATATCGCTTTTCCAACTCTCGCTCCAGCGCCTTTAGCACGACACGGGAAACATCATCCGGCACATCGCTTGAAATCGTCACCGGATCCGGAATGGGCCCGGACTTCACCGCTATCAAAATGCTCAAATCATCTTCACCGAAAAACAACCGGCGCCCGGTAAGAAGTTCGTGGAATATTATGCCCGTTGAGAAAACGTCCGAACCAGGCTTGAGCGGCTGACCCGCCACCTGTTCGGGAGACATGTACCCGAATTTTCCCTTCAGCACGCCGGCCGCTGTTTCCGCAGCCCGGATCCCTTCGCGGGCCTTCACTATCCCGAAGTCCAACAATTTCACCCGGCCGTCATGGGTGATCATCACGTTATCCAGGTTCACATCCCTGTGTATAAGACCCAGGTGCTCTCCATGTTCGTCGGTCAACTCGTGCGCATACTCAAGAGCGTGCAAAACATCCCTTATAATCAGCACAACGACCTGCCATGGAAGAGGAGATCCATGCATCTCTTCGTAGCGCTTGTGCGCTGCTTGGAGATGCAACCCGTCGATATATTCCATTGCAAGATAATGCACGCCCAGATCCTCTCCGTATTCAAATACCTCGACAATGTTGGGGTGTTTCATGCGCGCGCTGAGCTTTGCTTCATCAAGGAACATCTGAATAAAAGACTTGTTCTTGGAGTGCTCTTTCTTGATTCGTTTGATTACAATAGCAACCTTTTCACCGGCCGGTGTTTCCGCCCTCGCCCTGTAGACTTCCGCCATGCCTCCGACTCCGATCAACTCTTGGACAACAAACCGCTTGAACCGGATCTGGTTTCTCTCATATACATTCTCACGACGAAAATCTTCAGAATCATTCATGTTGTTATCTTTCAAAGACCTTTTCCTTGAAACCCGAGAAACTGTTCTCATGAGTATTCTTGATTGATTTTTCTAAATCCTAAGCCGATAAATTAAAAGTTATTTTCCGACCTTGCGTTGGATTTTCGGGGTGGAGAACAAGCAGCTTTTTTCACGCTGTTTTTGTCAAAGGATTTCGGGTAGAAAATGGTCTGATGACAAGCGCCGACATTAACAACCATTTTCAAGTGAAAGCATTACGTCGCTACGGACGTTTATGTTTCAGATAAACCGCAATTCGGCCCGGGGGCCGAAAAATACACGCGCCGAATCACAAACAGGAGCAAACCATGAAGAAATACAAAGGACCGGGGATTTTCGGCCGACGGAGTTCAAAAAAGATAGTGAAATGGAATTCAAGATATCGAATTCTCTTAATTGCACTGTTGGTATTGTCGAGTTCCTCTGCCTTGAAATTCTACGGATGCAAATCCAAGAAAGAATCCACAACCCCCCCCGGCGCTGTACAAACACAAGAGCGAAGCAGTGATCCCTTCTCAACTCTCGGAATCATAGAGGAGAGACCGGAAGATCTCGCGTTCAAATTGTCGCCCAGTCCCAAACCACCCCCGCGTGTTACATCATCGGTGAGCGAAATATTTCCTCCTCCCGGAAGGGAGGAAGGAGTCAGACGCGATTACGGGCCGCTGAAGGTCCTTCGCACCCAACCCGAGGGAACAGTCGGACAAACCGCGGGAATAGCAGTGAGCTTCAACCACCCGATGATTCCCCTCACCTCTCTTGAGGAACAAAGAAAACTTCCGACGCCGTTGGAAATCACACCCAAGCTTGAGGGGCAATACCGCTGGCTTGGAACCTCGGTGATCGCGTTCGAGTCAAAGAGTCGTTTTCCTTTTTCCACTGAGTATAAAGGCCGGATACCGGCGGGAACCAGGTCGGCGGTCGACGGGGTGCTCGAGGAAGAGGTTGTTTTCTCATTTCAAACACCCAGGCCGATCCTGGCATCCATGGTTCCTCACCGGAGGGCGGAACACGTGCTTCCGGAAAACCCCATAGCATTGTTCTTCAACCAAGACATGACGCCCGAAGACGTGCTTGCACATGCAACCCTGGCCGCCGGAAGAAACAAAATACCCCTGGAACTCATACCGCAAGAAAAATGGAAAGAAACAAAGCATCTCGGCTATTCAGATCACTGGAACAAGGATCGCACGGTGGTTCTTCGCCCCGCTAGACCGATGGCGCTCAACACCGAACACACGCTGACCTTGGCCGCCGGGCTGGGAAGCGCGGAGGGCCCGCTCAAGACGGTCAAGCCTCAAAGCAGGAATTTCAAAACCTACGGACCGCTCAGGGTTGAATACGCGGGATGCTGGCGCGGCCGACCCTGCCATCCGGGCGAACAACCGCACATAAATTTCAACAATTCGATAGAGACAAACGACTATGATCTGGAAAAGCAAATAACGGTATCTCCCAAGGTCCGAGATTTAAAGGTGCGGAAATCCGGTTCACTCGTTTATCTCCAGGGGGAGTTTGCACCCGGAGGGACTTACCGGGTCACCGTCGGACGGAATGTTCACGATATTTACGGTCAAAAACTCGGCCGCGGTTTCAAGGGAACCGTACGTTTCCTGGACGCCGCTCCAATTCTGCGAATTGCAACCGGAAGGTCCGGCGTGCTGGAAGCGCGGGAAACGCGGAAACTGCCGGTACGATCAGTCAACGTGAGACAGGGCAGAGTGACTCTCGTTGAAATCACGCCTGAAAACGTGCTCAACGCTGAAGAGATCCTGAACAAGGGACCCTGGCATTACCGCAAAACCGGTAAAGCTTCGGAAATAAAGGGTCGAAGAGTACAGTACACAAAGAGGCTGCAACGGAAGAAAAACATCATTGATACCAATTTCATAGACCTGGACAGGATATTGAAAGGCAGAGGAGGAACCGTTTTTGTTGAGATTTTCAGCAAAGATCTGGCGGGCAGGGATTATGAGGACGGCTACCGCTATTACATGGTATCAGTGACCGACCTCGGCTTGACCGTGCGATACGATCCGGACAGCATAGCGTCCATGGTTTCCGGACTTACCTCGGGAAAGCCCCTCAAAAACATCCCCGTCACCATCTATGACAACAATCACAAACAAGTATGGCGCGGCAACACCGACTCCAATGGAATGATAAATCCACCGGGCGCTCGGAGACTGGGCGGAGTACAACCTTACCTCATAGTGGCGCGCCAAGGCAACGACTGGTCCTCTCTTGTACTGAGAGGTTCAGGGTCCGACGGATACGTAGCGGGCTACAGCCACGCATCCTTGCCTCCCAAAATGAGGCTCATGAGCCATATCCATACAGACAGGGATCCTTACCGTCCGGGGGACAAAGTCGAGCTCGCTGGAACGCTCCGGATAGCGCCTACCGGCCCGAAAGGCAGCCTGCGGCCGATAAACCGAACAGGAGTCAAAATTCATTACCAGATAAATTGCCCCAGGAACAGGGAGGTTGAAAAAGGTGAATTGGATGTCGACCGGGACGGAATGTTCCACCTTTCGTTTCAGACCGAACCGGGTGCGCCTGTTGGAATGTATCGCTTCAGGGGGAGGGTTCAAGGCATCCCCGGTTTCACAAGCAACCCCTACATACACCACAATTTCAGCATCCTCGAATACCGCGCGCCCGAACACGAGACAAACGTTGAGTTGAAGGGAGGACCTCACTTCTACGGCGACAAGGCGGAAACTGAAATCATCGGCCGTTACCATTTCGGCGCGCCCATGTCCGGAGCCGAAACAAGCTGGGTGGTACGAAGACAACACAGCGCGTACCGCCCGCCTCATCACAGCGGATTTCATTTTGGAACCTGGCTTGGCCACAGGGGTCACTGGCATCATCAACAAGGACACAGGGGAGGCCGATTCGGGCATTACTGGGAAACACGTGGTCAACCTGGGATCCAAGTGGACGCAGGGAGAGGAAATCTAGACGAAAACGGGAGACTTGTGCTGACCCACGAACTGAAAAGGCCTTCCGGTGACGAAATCTATCCGAGCACCTACACGGTCGAAGCACAAGTCTACGACGTCAACCGTCAATCTATTGCCGATCGGACTCACTTTATTGCTCACCCGGCGGATGTTTACGTGGGTTTGCGTCTCGAAGAATCTATTATTCGGGCCGGGCGGAGGGCCGGCATTCAAGTCGTAACCCCCGACCTGGACGGCAGGAGACAAACCGGCAGGAAAGTGGAAATCGAGGCAAGACAGAACAGGTCGGTCAGAACCAAGGTAAAAAAAGGAAAATCATATGCCTATGAATACGAGTTCAAACAGGTGACCGCGGGAAGATGCAGCGTGATCTCGGCCAAGGACGTCAGGGTTTGCGAACTCCTTTTGAATGAACCCGGCTATTATGAAATCATAGCTTCCACGACCGACGCCCGGGGACGAAAGACCACCACCAAAAGAGGTCTGTACGTATTCGGAAAAACTTTCATTCCCTGGAGGCAGGATAACCTGAGGGAAGTGGAAATCGTGGCGGACAAGGAAGAGTATGAACCGGGAGATACAGCCAAGGTTCTTATTAAATCCCCGTACAGAAACGCAGTGGGGATAATGACCGTTGAGCGGCAGGGAATCGTGAGCCACCGTCACTTGAACATCACTTCTTCCACTCACGTTGAGGAAGTGAACATTGAAGAGTTCGCAATACCCAATCTACACGTTTCGGTGGTACTGGTGCGAGGCCGGGTAAAAAGCGACAAAAGCGAGCAAGATGAAGACCCCGGGCGACCAATGTTCGCCACGGGACGCATACCTTTGCCCATTTCAAGAAAAACGAAAGAAATCAATGTTGAAGTTCTGCCCGCCAAGAAAACCATCAAGCCCGGGGAAACCCTGCCGGTCCGGTTGAAAACCACAGACCACAAGGGCAAACCCGTTTCGGCCCGTATCACTTTAATGGCCGTAGACGAAGGCGTTTTGAGCCTGTTGGGTTTCCAAACGCCGGATCCGTTGCCGGCTTTTTTCCCGGTGTGGGGATTCGGTACCGCCCTGTCCGAACTAAGGGAACGACTCTTGAAAAAAGAGCTTCCCGAGATCAACCTGGAAGCGCATCACGGAATACGAAGACGCGATTTACCGGCGACAGCAGCGCGCAGCGTTCCTACTCGGAGCTTGCGCATCGAATCTGAAGCTCAAGAACTCGCTGCTGATGCAGCCCCTGCGGCGGACGCTCCCGGCGCCAAGGGACTTGACTTCAAGGTCAGAAAGCATTTCGCAACCACCGCTTATTTCAGCCACCAGGTCAGAACCGACTCCAGCGGGCACGGAGAAGTAGTGGTCCACATGCCCGAAAACCTGACCGCGTTCCGGTTCATGGCAGTGGCCCAGGATCTCAAGCGAAGAGACCGGTTCGGATCCGGAGAGGAAAGGGTACGGATAGCGAAAGAACTGCTGCTCAGGCCGGCTCTCCCCCGGTTCGCAAACTTCGGAGACATATTCGACGCCGGGGTGGTGGTGAACAATGAAACCGGCCTGGCCGGAAACGTGACGGTCAAGATCCAGGGCACCGGCTTCAGACTCCTGGAACTTGACACAAAGACTGTAAACATGGCTCGGGGCGAGGCAAGGGAAGTGCGTTTCAAGGCAGCGGTGACCAGGCCGGGACTGGCTCGTTTCCGTTTTTCCGCGTTCCTGGATAAATACACCGACTCGGTGGAACCACCGCCTATACCGGTGCTACTGCCTGCTTCCGCTGAAGCGACCGCGGTATATGGCGAAACAGAAAAATCGGTGGCCCAACCCATAACCCCACCTGCAAACGTCTTGCCGCAGTTCGGAGGAATGACTATATCCATGAGTTCCACCGCGCTGACGGGAATGCAGGATGCCGTTGAATACCTCGTGACCTATCCATATTATTCCGCGGAACACCTTGCATCCGGCCTGGTGCCGATCTTTTCACTTAGAGATATACTTCCCGAATTCGGAATCGCCTCGCTTGCAGACCGCAAGGCATTGGATGAGTTCGCACAGAACCGGATCCGTACACTGATTTCTCTCCAACGTCCTGACGGAGGTTTCAAGTATTGGGCTTCGGGTTGGCGAAGTTACCCTTACCCGAGCGTGTACGCTACCTGGGCCTTGTTGAGAGGCAAACAAGCGGGATACGAGGTTCCCGACGAAGTGTTGAGAAACGCTTCACGTTACCTTAGCAATGTTTTGGCGGGAAGGCTGGATGGATCCTGGCATATCTTCTACGCAACCACCGTGAGAATAATGGCCGGCTGGCTGCTGACCGAAATGCAGAACGCTGATTACCTGGATCCGAATCTTTTCTCGGACCACGATAAACGACGATGGGGGTTGAAGAGCAATCTGAACGCTCTTTACAAGGCGAAAGATTCAACAGGCCTTTTCGCCAAGGCATGGCTCATGACCGCGCTTCACCGATTGGAAGGTCGATCGAAGCGTGTGCAGGAACTGCTCAGGGAATTGGAAAACAAGGCCGTGCAAACCCCCTACGGAGTCCACTTCGCTGAAGGATCCACGGAAAGCCTCCGCTTGCTCATGCATTCGAACACCCGCACCGACGCAATCGTGCTCTCATCATACATGGAGGTGGATCCGGAAAACGTCATCATTCCCAAGATGGTAAGAGCATTGATGGCCGCTCGGGTACACGGCCGCTGGGAAACAACGCAGTCAAACGCTTTCGTCATGGAAGGTCTGGCCAGGTACTTTAAACAGTACGAAAAAGAGGTTCCCGACTTCCAGGCCCACGTGTGGTACGGACAAGGCTACGCGGGCACGGGCGACTTCAGGGGTCGATCCATGGACATAACCGAAAGAAGGATTCCCATGAGTTTCCTGCTGCAACAAGGCAAGCAAGACCTGGTGCTGGCCAAGGAAGGCCCCGGCAAACTGTATTACCGGCTGGGCATGGAATACACCCCCGAATCACTGAAAATCCTTCCCGAAGAACAGGGTTTCATGGTTCAAAGAACATACGAGCCCATCGGAGATCCCGACACCGTGATCAAAGAACAGGGAGACATTTGGAGAATAAAAGCAGGTTCTTACGTACGGGTGAGGCTCACCATCGTAGTCCCCGACCGCCGCTATTTCGTGGCTGTAAACGATCCCCTCCCCGCGGGATTC
>SLPX01000120.1 GCA_007131745.1 Myxococcales bacterium | reverse complement strand
ACTCCTTCCCGGTCCGCGGTCGTTCTTCGAGCCGGCAGAACAGGCTCAAGGTCGAGGCTGATTCCTGGAACGACTTCGTCCACGGAAACCATTTTTTCTACCCAAAAATCTTCAATCGGCTCGTCGACTTCCGTGTCCGCTACCGCACATTGATCCACGGGAATCAATGTCCAAGTTTCTTCCAAGCTATCGGTTTCTTCAGCTTTTTCTTTGGATTTTTCTTCAGCTTCTTCTTCATCTTCATCTATAAGCGTTTCACTGGAGTTGATCTGCGCGTTTGTTTTTGCATTTCCCTGTATTGTGCATACGCGGGGATTTTTGGTTGCGTATACCCTTACGGATCCACCGTCCACGCGAGCTTTCATGTTTCGCACGTTCAGTTTTCCCATGGTGTTCAAAGGAGCTGCGAAACGGGCTCGGCCTTCCGACACGTCGACCTTAGCGCATTTAGAGTTTCCCTTTGGATCGGCCAGTTGGAATCTTGTTTCTCCGTAACCTCTCAACACGCAGCCGCCCGGGAGCAAGAGTTTTATGTAGCTGTTCTCTTCAACGCGAAAAACTCCTTTCGTGGGGATTTCTCCTGCGGTTACCCGCTGTTCTTTCCGTCTGCCGTCTTGGTGATCCACAAAGACGTCTCCTTGGATCACCACCACGTGGGAAACCGTGGATTCAACATTCGGATTTGCATGCACCCCACTCAAGCACATCCATGCGATCAGTGCTGCCAACGGCTGGATGAACAGCCGGTCTGAAATAGTTCGTTTTTGCAAAGTGAATTTTTCGAGCTGTCCGGTCTGTTCCATTTTCATTTATTGTCTCCAATCATTGCGGTCACCGACAGCATGGCTGTTATCCGGCTGTATTGAAAAAATTTGGCCGTGGACCAGCTACGCATATACCTGGTGTGCAAATCCATTCTCCATCTCCCTTTCTCGTCCAGCCTCCGTCCCACCCCCGCGGCAAGAGTTGTGACATGGTCCTGACGGTAGACATCGGAATCCAGGTTCCATGGATTGGCGCCCACTCCGAAAGCGTTTTTCGATGCTGGATGAATCCTGGCCTCTTGGCTCAAGTATCCGGAAAAATCCAGATTCCATGGGCCGAGCCAGCTCATTCCCAACCATCCGCCCGCGGTCAGGTGCTTCCATCCGTCAAATTGTGCGTCGGTGTAACCAAGCGTCAATTCGGGAAAGAGCTTGAGCCGGCCTTCCCTGAAAAAAAGTGACCAGCGTGCCTTTCCCATAACTCCCGCTCCGTCGCGGTCATTGTCCCGGTAAGCGGAATAAAACGGCCGAAGTTGCAAGTCGAATGTTCGATCCGCGCGGTTTTGCATGGACCAGTTCAACGACAAACCGTGGGATTCGGAAAAAATGAAGGGTTTGTCTTCACCCGGCAGCCCGTCTCCTCCGTCAAGCTGAACCAGCCTGAAATTGTATCCCACTTTGAGTTTTCTGACCCCCCTCGGCCTGAGATAAGCAAATGTGTAATCTCCACCCGCTGAAACAGTTGTCATGCTGAATGCTTCGACGTTCTTGTGCGCTTCTTCGAGATCCCAGGGAGCAACGTAGAAATGCCGGCCCAGGTCGATCCGGCCTGCCAGCGAGTGCGCGCCCCTGACGAAAGGGGTCCAGTGGAGACCCGCGGCCAACATGAAATCCAGGGCCGCGTCTTCGGATCTGGAAAGACCTGGTATTGGTTCATCGCCCATGACGGGGTTTGAATCCACGCCCGCGCCGGCTGTGAAATAAGCTCTCCAGCCTTTTTCGATGGAGGCTTCCATTTCCAGAATTCGTTCCAATACTTGGCCCGCTCCGCGCGCCAAACGCCCTTTCCTGATCCCGAAAAGCAATCCCCTCGCGTCCGACATGTTTTCGGCCCTGTAATGGCATATTCCGAGTAAAAGACCAGCGCGATCGCGCAGGTCTCCTTCGGGAGCAATCTTGATCGCATTCTCGAGAACTTCCGTCGCCTCAGTGAATGCATCCATCCTCATGAGAGAATAGGCCAGGTCCAGCAACGCCTCCACGTCCTCGGGCCGTTCTTCGGTCACGAACATGAATTGCCTCATGGCCCACATGAATTTTCCCTGCGCCATCTGAGCTCTTCCCAGGGCCAAACGCAAAGGTATGTCATCTGAAAATTCCGACGACGCGGCCATGAGATCCCCTTCGGCTTTTTCGTGATTCCCGAGCCGGAAATGAGCCAACCCACGCCAATAAAGAGTTTCAGCCTCATCCGCTCCGTGCTTCAGCGCCTCGTCAAAGTGGTTCACAGCTTCTTTGAATCGCGATTCGCGATATGCAAGCTGGCCGAGCGCGAGTTCTCTCTCCGCGATTCCAGGATCCAGTTGTGTATGCGCATCAGGCTTTTCGGCGGGCTGTTTTGCTCCCACCGGATCGCCGATTAGCATCAGCATGATCCAGATGACTTTCAGCATGCGCTATTGTCCCCCGCCTACAAGATGCAATTCCTCCTCTATTCGATCTCTCACTTCGGCATTGTCTTTTCGCCCCAAGTATTCTTTTCCGTTCAAGTAAATGGTCGGCGTCCCCTTTACCTTCATGTTCAACCCCTCTTGCTTGTCGACCGCTACAAAACGGCGCACCGCGCGGCTGTTGAGTTCTTTTCTGAATTTCGCTACATCCAGTCCCGCCTGCTCGGCATATCGTTCAAGCTGCCTGTTGCTGTGATCCTTGTTGCTGTAGAGAATATCGAAATACTCCCAGAACTTTCCCTGCCTGGCGGCCGCTACCGAAGCTTGTGAACCCATGACGGCTGCTTCTCCGTGTGTCTGGGTTGGAAAGTGTTTGAAACATAGGGCCACATCACCGTTGGACCTGTCCGCGATTCGTTTCAAAAAAGGCATGACTATTCTGCAGTAGGGGCAACTGAAATCCGTGAAAGAGGTAACCACCACCTTGGCTTTTTTCGGGTCCATGGTGCAATGTGATTTGTGGAGTTTTATCTTGTGTTTTCTGAAGGGGTGCATGGAGCGCGCGCGGAACATGACTTCTTTCTTGATGACTCCGTCGGAGCGATCCTGCGCTACCATGCGGCATATCATGCCCGCGACTCTTCTGGCCGTCTGGTTCTTGGGATCTTTTCTGAGGCAATTCGCCACCGTGTCCGAGCATCCGTAATAATTGTTTATCGACTTCATCAGACGTTCGGCTCTTGAACGGTCCCTGCTTGTCAATTTGCTCTGCGGGCAGTTCATCACCCTGTTCCATGGAACCGCATCCGCCCGGCCGGGGAAAACAAAGAACATTGAAATCAACGAAAAGATAAAAAACTTCATTTTTTCCACCTCCGAATAAGTCCGTCCAATCCGATACGGCCGGTATCAAACAACCAGACGTAACCGGAAGCGAACAGCATGAATATGTCGAGATAGAGCAAGTCCTTTCCGACCTCTTCGCGATGTGCTTCAAGCGCGGCCGCGCCTTCCTGTGAAAAACACCCGCATCCGGTCATCTCTATCTCGTGGATTATTGCAAAAAGAAGAGCCCATATAAACATGATGCACATTCCGCACATCACAACAGCGGACCCTTTTGTCCAGATTCCAAGAATAAAAGTTATTCCGCAGATCAATTCTACCCAGGGAAGTACAATAGCGAGGAGATTGACGTTGGAATAATGAAGCATCTGGTACAAGGCTATCGACCACGCGAAATCGTTCGGCCTCGCGATCTTTGGGATTGCCGCGTATATGAACACGATTCCCACGAAGAGCCGGATCGGAATCGAGATCCATGAATGCACGGGATGATGCCACGTTTTGCCGAACCATGTCATTTCATTTAAATCATGTCCTATTGCAACTGCATTCATTTCCAACCTCTAGTCTTCAGTTTCCGGGGAAGACACTTCGCTTTTTTCCACCTGCCTGCCTGCGTTTTTCCACCCTGCGAAACCTCCCTCGAGCACTCTCACGTTTTCGTATCCCCTGGCTGTCAATTCAGCGGCCGTTCTTTTCGCGTCGTATACAATCTCGCCTTCTTGGGGAACCTTTCCGCTGTCGTATGCCACGATGAGAGCGTTTTTCTTTTTCTCTTTCTCTACAATTTCTCTGAGCCTGTTCAATGCTCTCGGATCCGGCGCCAGGACGTCGTCGTCGGGAATTGAAATCGCGCCCGGAATTTTGGCTTCTTGGAATTCGAATTCATCGCGCGCGTCCACGAAAACCACCATGTCCTCATCAGCCGGAAGAGCGGTAAGACCGATTTTTTTCGGAGGACAGGTTTCAACCTTTCGACCGTCTTCTTTCCACGCTTCCAGGTTGCCTTCCATTGTTCTGACTCCCCTCACTCCGGCATTGATGAGGGTTGTAGCCAAACGCTCGGCCGAGCCGGTGTCATCTCCATAAATCACGATCCAGTGTCCCACGAGCCTTTTCAGCCGGGACAACACTTTTGCATCGGGCGGGTCCGTCGCATATATGGGGACGTACCACGCGCCCGGAATATGACCTTTGCAAAAAGCCGGCCCTTTTCTGGAATCCAGGATTACGATCCCCTTTGCATCGGCAGGTCTTTTGGGAACCTTGTCCACTGCAACGGTTGGAATATCGTCCAACACCTCAGGGCATTCGGTGTAGATGTCGAAAGGCCGCCTTCTTCTCAAGGGAAGGCCGCCTCCTTCGGGGCCTCTAATCCAGTTCGTTACAAGCGCTACAACAAAAGACACAGCGACAATGACTGCTGCATGAACCCAACTCCAACCCAAGGGTTTCCAAGGAATTTCCGACAGGAAACTCCGCTTTGCTTTGCGACCCTGAGTTGCAGATTCTTTACGTTCCCCATTTTCGCCTTTTCGATCCTTCTCTCCACTGTCCGCGTTTTTCGCTTGATTTTCATTTCGGCCGGCGTCATCTGCAGCTTTATGTTCTTTGCTGGTTTTCTCTTCGGTCATTGGAACACTCTGTATTTTTCAGCTTTTGAAATCATTTCAAACTCTCATCACTCAGGACAATCAGTGCAGCAGCAACGAAAACCGAAATTGGAATTGTTCTCCTCCGCCCAGCCGGCTTCGTAAGAACACTTGTGCAATGCCTCGCTGTTGCTGCAATTAAACGCTCCTCCTCTTCCCATCCCTCCCTGTACGTACTCCCAAATATTTCCGGTTATGTCATAGACACCGTCCTCATTGTGACAGTCCGGAAAGTAGCCGGTGGGCATGGGGCTGAAAGGAGCGCCGCAATCCCAGAAACAATGGGGATAAGGGCATGGATCCTTGTCCTCGCAACTCGAGCCGGGTCCGCAATTGCAGAAAGTATCTATTCCGTTACAAATCACAGGGTCGTACTCGGGTCCGTACGAATAGTCGTACCCCTGGGAACCGCGGCACGCTGTTTCCCACTCAAGCGGGGTGCAAAGCCTCTTGCCCGCTGCTTCGCACGCGGCCGCGGCCTCTGTCACTGTCAGGTGGGTCCACGGCATGACCCCCGGTTGCGACACCGCGAGCGAATTGTCGGTTCCCCGGTTTGTCTCGGTTGCGTCGGGTTTGGATGCCTCGTAAATATCCATGCAAAAAAGTTCCGCTATGTTCGTCATGGACTCAGGGCAATCGCACACAAGGCCGCTGTCAATCACTCCATTGCAATTGTTGTCCCTGCCGTCGCAGGTTTCAATTCCTCCGTTTGTTGGAACACAACAATATTCGCAACCGTCTGAAGGGTCATTGTTGAGATCCTGACACGCGGGGTGGCATTCCCCCATCACGCATCGACCGTCAACACAAAGCGCTTCGGCATTGTCGAAATGACACTTCTCGCAAAGCGGACCACAACTTTCCGGAATGTCTTTGACAAATCCTTCATCGGTTTCACCGTTGCAGTTGTTGTCTCTCAGGTCGCAGATTTCAACGCCGTCGTTTGTTTCCTCGCAGTGAGTCGCTTCACACCCGGTCTCCGGGTTTCCGTCGTTGTTCCAAAAACCTTCCTTGCACTGGAAGTAGCAAAGCCCACCCACGCAGAGCGGCTCCGCGTTGGGAGGCACGGGGCAAACGTTGTTGCACTCCCCGCAGTGTTCGGGATCGTAATTCAAATCGAAATCCTCGTCGGTCAGCCCATTGCAGTTGTTGTCTCTTCCGTCGCAGATTTCCACTCCGTCGTTTGTTATGTCGCACCGGTATTCGCAGCCGTCTTCGTACAGGCCGTTTACATCATGCCATCCGCTGTCGCACGCCTCCACCACGCACAACCCATGAAAACAAACCGAGCGGCCGTTCGGTACAGTCGTACACCTCAGGCACGCTTCGGCCGGACGGCAAAACCCCTCGTCACATTTTTCTTCCAGAAAACAGTCTTCGTTCACCGTGCATGTTCTTTGTTTGTCTCCGTCATCCCGGTAGTCTTTCCCCCGCACGAAACATCCGCCGACCAACAAGTAAACGCATGCGGAAATCAACGTAAACTTTAGTGCATTCATCACATAATCCTTAGTTCAATCTCAACTCATTGATGCCGACTCAAACAGCGCCTCATTAATGAACAACCCAAGAAACGTTTGAATATTTCTTGTATCACAGGATAACGAATCATTTTTGTCAAGACCACTGTAAAATACCGGTTTTTTTTATTAAAGCCGTACAAAAACCATAGGTCTTGTGGAGTTCGAGTAGGTTCTAAAAACCCCGCGGTTATGGCTTGACAGTTCGCAGAAAAGAGTACTTTTTAAAATCCGAATCCCATGTGAATATTCGTTTTACTCCATGGGCTTTCAGGCAAAGCGCAATACGAGCGTCAAAGATCTCATTTCCTTTGAGTCCCGGCACATCCTTTTCCGCTTGGTCCAGTTCTTTCCACCAGTCGGTCGGTTCATCCAGGATGATAATGGAGCGGCAGTTCAAAAACGAGGAAAAGTGAGAGACAGCTTTTGATAATTTCAGGGGTCTTTCAAACACCCTTGGATGAGTAAGGAGTCTTAATGTTTCACCTATGTTCGTGGGAGTAGTGCACAAAGAATCATTTATCGCGTCGAGACCCTTGACGGCCTTGTCGTGATCCGGGCACGAAGAAACCAGGGCGGCGATAATCACATTGGTGTCAAGAGCGATCATCTTCCAGTGCTTCCATCCAATCTTTGCGACTTGAAAGGTCTGTTTTTTGCCTGCCCAGGTCAATCGGCTTGAATGCAGAACCTCTTTTCTTGTGTGTTTTCCAGAGGTCCCTGCCGAGAATCGCCCATTGATTGATTATCTCGCTCAGAGATTGACCGGTGGATGCGGATTCTTTCTTCGCGTCTTCGTAAACCCGGTTATCTATGATCAGGCTTGTTTTCATTCAAAACCTCCCTATATATTCTCACTGTATGAATAAATATTCACAATTACAAGGGGAGACTTTTGTGGAGCAGAGAATTTTCGTGCGGCAAACCGCGGTGGGTGCAATCAAGGCTGTTGCAGTCACGAAGTTTCCGCCATCCGAAAGGCGTTTCCAGTTGTGCGGCGCCGGCTTTTTGGAGCAGTCTCCACAAAGAAAGTTCGTTGTTTTGGATCATTTCATCGACCAGGTTTTGTAATTCGCAGTGATAAAGCGCGGGCAGGGTTTGCCAGTAATCGGATCTGAAAGCAACTGCTCTTTGTCCGTGACGAGAGGCAAGCAAAAGATGGAGCCAACTCTCTTCGATGCCGAGTTGATCGTTGGGGGCAAGGAGGATCCAGCCATTTTTGCGATGCGCCATCGCGGCTTGTAATCCTCCCATAGGACCGAGGTTCGGCTGTATATCCGAAATGGTATGCAGGCCGAGATCAGCATAGGATGATTTGCCGACCGCTACCGGTTCATCCGCGACCCAACGAAGCGCGTCCGCGACGTGCAGGATCAAGGGCTTGCCGGCATATACGATGCGCGCTTTATCGCGGCTTTTCATGCGGGTTGCCAGGCCCCCCGCCAATATGTACGCGGCCGGTTTTGAATAGGTTGTTTTGATTTCAGGTAATAATGTCATGCCTTAAGATCCGATGTTCACATTCAATCTCTTGAAACTCGAAAGCAGTGCTTTCGAATCATCAACTTTTGGAACCGGTTTTTTCCTTTTTGCGCGCGATTTCAACCTTGGCCTGCTTTATCCATTTAATCTGCGGGCGTTTCGAGGGACATGCAAACGCGCAAGCTCCGCATTCAAGACAGTCTGTCGCAGAGAGCTTTTCAGCTTCCGACCACTCTTGTTTTTCACACGCTATTCCGCAGGCCGAAGGAAGCAGGTTCATCGGGCAGAGGCTTACACACCGAGCGCAGCGGACACATGGAAGATGTCTTGAAATCGGCACGCCGCTTATGGCTAGAACACCGTTTGTGCCTTTGACAACCGGAACATTGAGATCGTTTTGCGCAACACCTGTCATCGGGCCTCCCAGAATCAGTCGGAAGAAACCATCAAGGTCGGTTTCGCAGTGTTTCAGGATTTCACCAACCGGAGTGCCGATTGGAACCAGGAGGTTTTTCGGGTTTCGAACGAGGTCGCCGCTGACCGTAATAACCCTCTCAATAAGTGGTTTTCCAATGGCGACGGCTTCGAGCACGGATATTGCGGTGGACACATTTTGTACGACGACACCCGCTTCGAAAGGCAGTTTTCGAGGCTCGACTTTTATGCCGAGGCTTTCATGAATCAATATTCTCTCCGCGCCGAGGGGGAATTTTCTCGGGAGTTCCAAGACGGTTATGTTGTCAAAATCGCGGGTTTCATGAGTCAAAACCTCGGCTGCATCGTGCTTGTCATCTTCCACGGCTATGATGATCTTCTTTGCGCCGACTGCCGCGGCGATCAGGCGTGCGCCCATAATGACATCGTTCGGTCGCTCGAGCATCAGACGGTGGTCGCATGTGAGAAAAGGCTCACATTCGCATCCGTTGATAATTACATTGTCCACCGGGTACTTCGGCCTTTTTGCGAGCTTTACATGGGTGGGAAATGCTGCGCCTCCAAGTCCGACAACGCCCGCTGCCTCTACCTTTGTCCGAATATCTTCGGAATCAATTGTTTCAGGATCAATCTCCAAGGGGCCATCTTCCCAAGTTTGATCCGCGTGCTCATCCACTGCCATGACTATGCTCCGGATCGGCGCTCCGGCCGGCCCGGTCCGTGGTTCGATTTGGATCACGGTGCCACCGGCCGGTCCATGTATGTTCGCGGACACCGGTCCTGCAGCCCGCGCAAGCAATTGACCTCTTTTAACCTTTGCGCCTGCTTCCACTACCGGTTCGGCAGGCGCGCCGATGTGTTGGCGCAGCGGAATGACCAGCGTCGGGGGAGGGGGGAGCCGTGTGATCGGTTTGCCCATGGTGGCATTTTTATTAACGGGCGGCTCATTGTCGGAAAAAAAAGACAATAATGATTTCATGTTGGAATTCATCCGGTTCTACTGAAAATTTTCATTCGGGCGGCCTTGGGGAAACGCCGGCCGACACCGTGCCTCCGTTTGATTCGATCCAGGGCCGGAACTGTCGCGTTCATGATAAGGATTGCAAAAGCAACTCCTTCCGCGGGCGGAAGGGCAAGTCTGATCAATACGGTCAGTAAACCTGCGCCCGCTCCGAAAAGCACTTGTCCTGTATGGGTGACCGGGCTTGTAGTCCAGTCTGTCGCCATAAACAGCGATCCAAGCAGCAGTCCGCCGCCCAGCACGTGGTAAACCGGGTTGGAGCCGGCCAGGAAAGTCACGATTACAACCGAGGCCGTCATCGCAGCGGAAATCCGCCATTTGAGGTGTCCGCGCATAAACAGATATGCGCCTCCCACAAGGATAGCCAAGGCTGAAACCTCTCCCAGGGCGCCTCCTTGGTGTGCAAAAAACATCGAGGCAGCGGAATCCATTTCCATGTCGCGCGCAAGCGCCATCATCGGTGTTGCTCCGCTGACTCCGTCGATAACCGGTGTCGCCCTTCCGGTGGCTCTGCCAAGCGCGGTGACAAGCGGCGCGAGGATCAACACCCCCGCTCTACCGAAGAGAGCCGGATTGTAGCGATTCAAACCCAATCCGCCCACTAGTTCCTTTGCAACAAGGATGGCCAAAACTGCAGCCAACACTATCGACACCCAAGAAGCATAGGGTTGAAAGCACAGCGCAAGAAGCAATCCCGTGACCCCTGCGCTCCCGTCACCCAGTAATTTATCCCGGCCCAAAATAACATCGATTACAAGCTGTGTTGCAAGAGTCGCTCCCATGGCCAACAGGATGACCAGTACGGCCGGGACTCCGTGCACGTAGATGGAAACAGCCGTAATCGGAATCAGGGCCAGCAAGACGTCAAGCATGGCGCGGCCAACAGTGTTTTTGCTTGTGATGTGCGGGGGGAGCCCACCATGCATTCTTCCTCCGCTCATTCTTCCCCCCTTCCTGTGGATGATTCCGAAGAACGCGAGGAATCAGGTACCCTCCCTTTCCTGGTCGAAATCCAATTTGACAAGATGGCCGCAACAGCCGCTGCTGCGGCAATGCCGCCTCCCGGTCGTAACACGTGTCGCCACGACTTGTGTCCCCACGGGATACGCGGTTTTTCCGGAATCCCGTATTCAGCCGGTTCTCCGGCCAGCACTGAAATAACACCGAGGCCGCCCAGTTCTTGGACGCCGTATATACGAGTATTTTTCACGCCGCGCCCCTTCAGGTGAGCGATCCTAACATTCGCCTGTTCAATGATTTCCGGTCTGGGGCCGAAAGAAAGCGCGGCGACAGGGCAGGCACTGACGCAAAAAGGCTTGTTTTCCGGAACGAGTTTAAAGCAAAAAGAGCACTTATCAGCGGCTTTGCCGCGTGCGCGATCGAATTTGGCCACACCATACGGACATGCGGCCGAGCAATATCCGCAACCTATGCAACCGGAGGGATCCAAAACAACCGCGACACCGCGGACTCGCCCGAGCGCTTTCGACGGACACGCCTTGACGCAGGCGGCTTTTTTGCAGTGTTGACACGCGACCTTGTAACGCCTGGTCCGTGAATCAGGATGGGAACCTGTTTGGGTGCGTGATATTTTGGTTCGAAAAACACCCCATGGCGAATCGTATCGAATTTTACAAACCGCTGTGCATGCTTCACAGCCGATACAAGAGGTGGAATCGAACAACATCGTATGGTCGTAATCGGTTTTCATAGGTTCTAAGCTTTTTCGACCCGGACACAAAAGTCGCACATGTTTGCGCTCACGCCGGGATCCTTTGCAGCGACGACTTCGTCGGCTGTAGCGTCCGGGATCAGGTCGCCGTCGTTTGCGCCCTTACCGTATGTAACTGAAAGCCCGCGCGACCAGTGGCCGAAGCCGTGCATGACGCATATACAGTCGGGCCGGATGGCTTCCGTTACTTTTGTTTTTAGTACGATTTGCCCCACAGCGGAAGTCACCCTGGCAGGATCTCCATTTCGCAAGCCGAGTTTCCGCGCCGGCTCGGGGTGGATTTCAACGTTGTTTTCAGGCCATATCTGGGCAAATACCTCATTGTTTTGGTTTTGGGTCATCCGATAAAGAGGCGGCCTTGAAGTCAAGAAATAGAACGGATAATCAGGGCAGGGTTCGGCTTTTTTTGTTCTCCATGTCGGCAGCGGATCAACTCCTGCCTCTTCTAAAGCCGTACAGTAGAGTTCGATTTTTCCTGACCGGGTCTTAAAGCCCGTTGCCGGACGAAAGTCTGTTTCGACCGAGAATAACCCGTCCTCAGAGGCTTGTAACTCTTCCCATGAAGTCCCCCATGCTTTCAATTGAACATCGAGCCATTTTTGTTTGTTAACCCCTTCGAAATAACGGCCCAAACCCATCACTCGGCCGATTTCAGGCCACAAATCCAGCGAATCACGAGTGTCGTAGAGCGGTTCGCAGGCAGGCAGGCGAACACCGATTTGTGGATAAAAAGCCGCGTAACGCCTCAAGCTGAACGCTGAGTTTTCCAGCCAATGGTGCTCCGGCATGACCACGTCGGCCAGTTGCACGATTTCGCTCGGCATTATGTCGATTGCACCCAGGAAATCGAGTTTCATGAACGCGGCCATCGCTCTTTTCGGGTTCGGGAAAGCGAGCAGGTTGTACTTGTTGACAATCGCGGCTCGTACTTTGTACGGCTTGTCGCTTAAAATGCCTGAAGCCATTGTTGGAAAATGACCCGCTGCAATTCTCCGGCTACCTGCGAACGGAAAACGTTCCCACCCGTCGATTCGTTCTTTTCTCATCTCGGGAAAAGACGGGCAGGGAAAAGCTTTGTCAAAGCTTTGAGGAGGAAAACCACGTGGCGCGATCGGGCCTCCGAGGCGGTCGATTACACCTGTTAAACACTGGAGGATCAACTGGGCGTGCGCAAGCCGCGTGCTGTTTGCGTAGTTGGGACCTCCTGCACAGCGCTTGTTTGTTACGACCAACGCTGTATCGGCCGTAGCAAACTCCCGCGCGATTCGCCGAATCGCGTTCGCGTCTATATCGCAAAGCGCGGATGCCCACTCCGGGGTGTAGCTCTCGGTAAGCGCTTTTACCTTGTCGAATCCGGTTGTGTATTTTTCAATAAACTCTTTGTTAAAAAGGTTCTCCTTTATGATCACGTGAATCATGCCCAGTACAAAGGCCAAATCGCTGCCGGGCCTGACCGGGTGGTATTCATCGGCCAAGTCCGCGGTCACTGTTTTTCGCGGGTCCAAAACCACCAGTCTTGCTTCTTTGTTCAAAGCTGTGCTCAATCCACGGACATGCGGGTTCTTGGCTTTACCCGGACCGTCCCAACCCATGGCGAGTATGTATTTCGCATTGTCGAGATCATGGTGCCATGTTCGACCGGGCCAGCCGAACATGGCGCGGTAAGGCGCTGCATAAGTATGAAAACAAGTGGTTTGGTGGCTGAGACGGTTCGGTGTGCCGATTGCACGGGCAAGGCGATTCAGAAAGGGGTTTGACCTGCAAACAAACATTACGGATTCGGGACCGTGAGTTGCAATCGATCGATTCAGGCCGTTCGCGCATTGTTCAACAGCTTCTTCCCAGCTTATTTTCACCCAGCCCGGATCATGATCAGGACCTTTTCGAGGGTTTGTTCGTTTCATCGGGTATTTTAAACGATCCGGATCGTAGAGGTCGCGAATCGCCCCATGTGCTTTTACGCAAAGCTTGCCTCGCGAGGTCTGGTCCTTTGGGTTTCCGTGTAACCCTACGACGCGCCCATCATGTACCTCGGCTTTCGCCGCGCAGGCGGGCCCACAAATACCGCAAAGGGTATGCACGAACCTTGTTCCCCGGTGCGGATGTTCCGATGATGCCGGTCTAAACTTGACCGACATTCCAGAAGCGGCCAAAGCGCCCACTCCCACACCCGCGCCCAGTGCCTGAATAAAGCCGCGGCGAGATAACTTGAACTCTATTCCCTTGTCATCTTTCTCCATGAAATCTCTCTTTGAACATCACACAATCCGGAGCTTGGTAAAGGTTTTTTACATTCTTTCAGCATTTGTTCAAGCCGGTGGGCTTCGCATGCCAGCCATCCGCAAAGCAATTCGGCCGCGATTCGATAAAAAGAAGCCGACGGGTGGCGGATGATACGTTCGGCAAGTTCAAACCCCCACAAAAGCAGGTGTTCATCCATGAACTGTTTTTCCACCGAAACGGCTGTTGTTTTGCACTTCTCCTCCAAGGATGTCGCTACGCACATGAAACCCAGTTCAACAGCGATATGGTCTTCCGGGTGTTTTTCGCCTTGATCCGTGCTGAGACCGATTCGACGATAGAATTCCCTTACATCACGCCAGGGTTCGCCTTTCAACAGTCCGGCAGGGTCCAGATAGACTGACTCGTAGGGTTGCACTCCATTGGGCAACAGAAAGAGCATTGCATATTCCCGCTGAACTTCCAAAGCGCGTTCGGAGCATTCACATATGTCATTCACTGCATTCTCGAGGTTGGAGAGAGTGGAGCGTATTCGTTCGCCACCTGGAAACCCCGAAGTAGTTGACCGTGCAATTGTTGAAGAAATCCCTTCCTTCAGTGTTTCAGGATCGTGTGTCTTCGGATCCAAATGATCTGCAAACAATCGGCTCAATATCGAGTACATGTCGACTCTGATCTGAAGCATTCGGCTTGTCATATCTCAAACATTCTTCTCCTTTTTTTCCCCCGGTGCAAACCGGTTTCCAAGGACAATCTTTCTTTAAACTATCCTTTATTTTCTTTATTTCACTCTTCTCACAAAGTCACCCGGTAGACTCTGAACTCATGGTAAAAATCTTCTTGCGTGAAATCGCCGGTTAGAGTAGTTACAAGCGAAATTCGTTCTCATCGGTGGAGTTATTTCCGTTCAATCGTTGAAGAGACCGATGAGAAAATGGTTATAAGACGATTAACTTGTTGAGTGTTTTACTCAGATTATGAACTTCTGAAATTCCAACTGAAGGAGGAAAAAAAATGACTCGAAGGTTTTTTATGCAGACGGCTTCTCTGATTGTTGTCGCGGGATTAATGTCTTGGGCGGCGTGTGATAAGAAAAAGAGTGAGAAAGAAGGCGAAAAGGCGGCAGAAGAAAAGTACGAAGTTCGAAAGGATGTCACCGGCGAAGAACTGCATGAAGCATACGACAAGACTCTTGGCAATATGGAGCGAACGGATGGTTATCCGGAAAGGGCGAAAGACGTCAAAAAAATGGTTGGCGCGCCTCATGTGACAGAGGACGATGGAAATACTTTGATCTGGCGGGCGAAAGATAAAGACGGTGACTGTCGTGAACTGACTATTTGGCTGCCGAACAAGGGAGGTAAAATCGCTTCGGGTCAAGACAGATGTGATTGAACCGTTACACGTTGGACTTCATGCGAGCACCACCCGAACACTTTTTGAACACTTTTTGAATAAGTTTTTTAAAGTGTCTGTGATAAACTCTCCCCAAAATTTGGGACGCTGAAAAATAATAAACCACGGAATTTTTCACCGCATTTACTTGCGAGGCATTCATTTAAAAGGAGGATTCGTCATGAAAAAACTGTCGGCTTGTTTGCTTGTTTCAACCTTTTTCTTGGGATCGTTGGCGTTTACCGGGTGTGGAGATCCTTGTGAGAAAGCATTCAAAAAGTACAGGGAGTGCGCGTACAACCAGCTCAAGGAGTTGGGCGGGGAAGAACTGGCCAAGGAAGGCATCGAAGAGATCGACAAAGCGAAAGATGAGTTTTTGAAAGAGTGCAAAAAACACAAGGACAAAGTCAAGGATTGCGTAAAAATCGACGATTGCGAAAAGTTTGCGGAGTGTGTGGATAAAGCCGTACCCGACGATGATTGAAACTCACTATTCTCTGTTTTCCACGATCGCCTCTCAATAACGAACTTATCAGTGAATAACTTTCTCTGCCGGTTTCAATTCCAAGGGTTCTCCCGGGTCGGCCATGCGCGACCATAGTAGAGCCATGAAGGGAATCGACCATGCTACGATTTCTTCCACGCCCAGTCGGATCTGCCACGTGACTGAATGGGAGCGGGGTAGGGTGGCCAAGATTCCTCCTGTTTTTGATTCAGGGAACTTTTTCTTCAACTCGTTTATAGTCTCAAGATCCATTTCAATTCTTTGCCGTACTTCGGGATCTCTCTTAAGGGTGCGCTCTGCATTTCGGAGATTCCGTGATGTTCGTTTCAGCAATGGTCTCCAGAATTTCCATAAGTCCGTTTTCAGGAGATGATTAGCGTCCTTACGAGACAAAGCCCCCGGTGACCGTCCGTTGCCTTTGGCGTGAAGGGCAAGGGCTCTTTGAAGATTGTTCTTCCATTCTTTTCCGGCTGCAATAAAGAATGTATCACCTTGTTGCACAAACGCCACTGTCGGCGAATCGCCCAACAAGGCTCGTTTAAGACTTTCCTTTGTCAATTCATCTGCAATCATCATTGCTCTCGACCGGCCCGTTATCTCGGACGACTCCTCCGCCTTCGACCTTCCACGCCGCGACTTTTTTTTCACCTTTTTTTGCCGGGGAAAAACAGCTTGCTCGGCCAAGCCTCCTTTCAGTCGATGTTTGCGAAATGTCACCTTGGCTTTACGGCCGGGATGATCTTTGTTTACGGTCAAAAAAGAGAAAAAATCCCAATGATCGGCCAAAATCCTTGCAACATGGGGGAGTTCCGACAAAACCCCCTTCAACGCGTTGCGAAAACCCTCAGGATCGGTTGTCCCTTCCACCCACAGACCTTCAAAACCGTTGTTCGGGTCCATTCTGAGGGACTGACCTGTAAAGCCGCTTCGACTTTTCCACAAAACGTCGAGATGGGATGAAAGTCTTATCAGAGAACCAATCTTTTCGGGGTTTTCACTGTCTTTCAACTTTAACACGTGGCCTAACACGTTCAGCATCGGGCCGAAAACACCAATCATCGCACCGTGGAAAACCTTTCCGGTTTGTTCTCCTGAAAGTATGAATGATTGGGCAGGAAAAACTCCTAGCCTGGAAGCGTCAAGTATTTGCATTTGCCGCACCCAGCGATGCACGCTCGTTCCTGCTTTAGGTTTGAGTGAGACGTCGATCTTGTATTCCGTGAGCGAATCAGTGGCCGCAGTAATCACAAGAGTATCGCCTTGGTTGGAAAATCTTTCGAGCTTATCCAGAAGCGACATAAGGATCTGTTGGGGTTTTTTAAGCGGCCCCCAAACCGGGATGGATGCCAATTCGAACCTGAGTCCGCCGACAAGGAACCTTCCCAGTGAATCGAGATTCATTACGATATTCAGATTTTTCGAATCCTTCATCTCTTTCCGGAAAAGCGGTGCGAGAAGATCTTTTGCGCTTGTCAGAAGCTCGACTGAACGCGCCATGACAACATATTCTCCCTGGAGCCAATACCAGTAAGTTCCCTTGCCGATACGAAACCCGACCGCGCCCCAGGCGCTACTTAAAGTCTCGCTCGATATGTCTGTAAGAGTCTCCATCATTTCTTCCCATTCGGGCCCCTTCTTTCCCATCATCAAAACACTGTCGTCCACTTTTCCGTAAAACGACTGAGGGATGGAGATTCCCTTGGGCCCGAGAAAAGCAAAGGCAAAACCTTCTTGCGGGTTGAGCCCTTTTTGCATCACGCGAAAACCCAGAAAACTCGCTATTTGCGGCAATAGTGCATGGGCAGCTTCATTTACGATCAGGGTCGAATCTCCAGGCAGACTTCCGCGGAAGGTCCGGATGAAAGTTTTCACCAGCGGCGCTGAAAGCTGGGCCAAGTTGGCTATGTACCCTGTCATCATCAACCTGTCTTCCAGGTTTTCCGGGGGCGGAGGTTGTTGCATTGCATCCTTTGCCGCTTCATGGTCGCGGTCCGCGTCCCGTATCTCTTCGGATTCCGCTCCTCTCGGAGTGTCAATGGTTCTTGACGGCGTCTTGGGGCACCCTCCAACCATAAGCGCAACTGCAAAAACAAGTGTTTGGAACCGGACGGTTCCCCAAACAAAAGGTTTCGACCTGCGGTCCATCGGAGCTGTTGTTCTAAATTTCTTCATTCGGATACCTCGGATGTCTTTCCGTCGGAGACGACTTTTTCATTCGTGGAAAGATCAATCACACGCGAATTTGCACTCCGACCACCAGCAGTTGGTCAGATCCCAGCAGTTCTGAATGTAACAAGGGTTGCACCAGGGTTCCCCTCGCCATTCATAGACATCAGCGCAATTACAGATTCCAACGTTCAGCCAATTCCCCCAAGAGCAAGACGTGTTGCAGTCCCGTCGTTGGGTCTGGGTGCCGCAATCTCTGCAGGATACGGTTCTGTGCTCGTTTGATCCCGGCGAACAGACACCCTCGTCGACGCACGACCAATTGGACCACAGGCAGGAAGAAGTGCAGGTTCGCCGGTTCGTGCCGCAGTTGCCGCACGATCCTCCGCTCTCAACCGCTCCGGGAGAACAAACCCCTTCATCTCCGCAGTGCCAATCCGTCCACTGGCAGGAAGAAGTGCAAGTTTTCTGATATCTGCCGCAATTGCCGCAGGAACCTTGGAACTCTGCCGTTCCCGGAGCACAAACCCCTTCGTCGACGCACGACCAATCCGCCCACCGGCAGGAAGAAGTACAGGTTCTTTCGTTAATTCCGCAGTTGCCGCATGTGTTTCCGGTTTCAACCTGGTTTGGGGCACATTCGCCTTCGCCTTCACATCGACCCCATGTATTGTCATAGGGGTCACAATAACGGACCCCGCAGTTTCCACACTCCATGGTGTCTCCCGGTGTGCATTGACCGAGGGCCATGCATGACCCGTTTTCGCAGGTTCGGCCTGTGATCAAACAGTTTTCGCAATTCATCCCCCCTGAGCCGCAAATGTCGTCTTGTGTGCCGGCCCTGCAAACTCCGTTGGAGTCACAACAACCGTCCGGACACGAATTGCTGTTGCAATCCGGGATTCCACAGTCTCCGGTGCAAGCATCGGTATTTGCGTTTTCATTGCCCGATGACTGGGAAAAATCCGTTGTACAACCCGCAGTTACAAAACCGATTAAAAGCAATGGACCGAACAAACAGACGGCCATGCGTTTTAACAATCTTCTTCTCATCCGAATCCTTCTTATTGTTTTCACCGATTTCCTCGCCCCAGTCGAGGCGATTGATCTTCTGTGTCTGAAAATGAAATTGCGACATAACAATGCCTGGCAATAAAGGCATGCTAACATTGCAGACGTTTGCGAACAAGTGGTTGTCAGCCAATGTACGCATTCGTCGTGATTCCAATCCTTTGTTCCAATCCTTGGGATTCGACTCGATTGCAAACATGGCAACGTGGCCAAGTCTGCAAGATTAGAAGTATGTATCGAGCGGAAATCGAACCGAATGGGATCTTTCATCGTTTTTTGATCCCGATTTTTGTTTCCCTTGGCGATTGGATGAGATCACTATCCGAAAGATCAAACTGCTTTTCTTCCTTGCGGATAAAGTTCCTTCGTGTTAAACAGAAATTGTGTAGGAATTGAGTATTTGATCTTTGATGTTTGAAGTGTTTGATTTGTCTGCAGGATAAACTCTAAGACATTGAAAATGTTTTGAAAAAATTGATCATTTAAAAAAGATACTACACAGGATCTCATTGAGATTCAGACAAAGATACTTAAAGGACTGTCGAGGGTGGATCGGCAGTCAATATGAGCGTGTTTAGTGAAAATTTGTTAAACAGTTGATTAACCCTAGGGCTTATGTTATTGCCCACCTGATTGGAAGAATCCACTTGACCAACTTGATGACCTTGAAATGGTCGGTACAAAGGAAAAAGGAGAAGAGTCCATGAGATTCAAGCATGCATTGTTATGTCTCGGCTTGTGCGCCGGCTTGGTGTTCCTGAGCGTCACCGGGTGCGACAAAGACAAGAAAGAAAAAGATCTCTGCGGAAACGGCATCTGCGATGAAGGTGAAGACCGCTATAACTGCCCTGAAGATTGTTATTGCGGAAACGGAACAATCGATCCGTACGAGGAGTGCGACGGCCAGGATTTGGGCGGCGCTACTTGCCTCGATGTGGAATGCAGCGGCGGGATCCTGGGATGCTATCCTCCCGGCCATCCCCGCGAGTGTACACTGGATCGCAGCCGTTGCCAGAATTGCGAAGCTATCTGCGGCGACGGCATCAGGGAAGGCAACGAAGAGTGTGACTGCGGGACCGACCCGGATAATCTTCCCAGCGGATGCGATGCCATAAACGGACAGGGTGTCTGCAGTGAAGAATGCACCTGGAACACGGTGTGCGGAGACGGCGTCAAGGAAGGCCCCGAGGAATGCGACTGCGGAACCGACCCGGATAATCTCCCGGCTGGTTGCGATGCAATTAACGGCCATCCCGACAGCCACTGCACCGCAAACTGCACCGTGAAGCCGGAATGCATCTCCGAGCCCTGGAACCAGTGCGATCCGACTATCGGAGACGCGTGCTGCCCGGACATGTGGGGGTTGGAGTACACTTGTGATTCGTCTTCTTTCACGATTCCGATCTGCGTTTTGCAGTGCAGCGGGCTGGATGAATGTTACTATGGTCAGTATTGCGAAGCTGCGATAAGCGCATGTTATTTCGCTTTTTGTGGCCCCGGCGATTTTGTCAACCCGGCTGTCGGCAGGGAATTGAACGCTCCTTGCCAGATTCCGGGCGGCGGCGGCCCAGGCTGGTGTCTCCCGCTGGGAATAGCTGAAGATGAAATGGGTATCTGCGTCGAGCACGGCACTGCAGAACACATGGATGCGTGTGATTACGTGCCGGGCGCCTCGATTGACCTCAGCTTCCAGCCGCGGTCTATGGATTGGACGCGATGTGAAAAGGGATTCTGTATCGAAAACAACGCGAACGAAGGCGGCGGCGAATGCCTCCAGTTCTGCGACTGGCGGGCCGTGTATTTTGACAATGAAATGGAATGTCCCGACGGATACAGCTGCCTGGATCTTTCCTCGATCACTGTGAGCAACGATGAAGACGATGGTCTCCGGACTTCCGAATTCGGGTATTGCATTGAAAAAGACATCAACCCAGCGGAAGGACTCGTGACCTGCGACGTGCTGAACGGGGATATCATTCCCGGCCGGACAGAGAGCTGTTCCGACTACAATGACGCTGCCAATGACAATTACATCTGCTGGCCGATTCACTTCGGCGACGGCGAATTCGGATGGGGAACCCCGGTGGGCTGGTGCGTAAACGTCGGACAACCCGCGGACAAGATGATCGGCGAGGAATGCGATGTGGAAAACGACCTTTGTGAAGAAGGTTCGTTCTGCTTCCCGGAACTCACCACCGACTGGAGTTCACAGGGAGTCTGCATGCCGTTCTGCCTGGTTGATGAAGACGACTGTGGAACCCGCGGCGACATGCCTGCTGATTCGTTCTGCATTACGGTTTCCGCTTGGTACAGGCCTGGAGCGACCCAGGGTTCGACCGGGGACGGTTCTCCCGCGCATCTCGGTATGTGCGGATGCCCCGCGGACGGCTGCACCGGTGAAATAGCCGAATGCGGAAACGACGTCGTGGAAGCGGGCGAAGAGTGTGACGGCACTGACCTTGACAATGAAACCTGCCTCACCCTGGGTTACTACGGAGGAGACCTGAGCTGCACTGATCAGTGTGAATTCGACCTAACGGATTGCGAGGCCGCGGGCTGGTGTGGTGATGGCGTATTACAGGAAGCCGAAGAAGAGTGCGACGGTACTGAATGGGGAACCATAACAGAATGCGCGGATCTTGATGGTTTCACCGGTGGAGATCTTTCCTGTGCCGCGGATTGCACCTTCGACACTTCGCTGTGCACCTCGGATTGATGATTTCACCATCGGCCCTGGATTGATTCCACCATCGGCCCGGGATTGACCCGGGCCGTTATCCCTTCTCCAACTTCACTTTTACACCCCACTATCGGGCGAGCCTATTTGTTTACGGCAGCGGACAAACCGCCGAGCGCAGCGTGGCCGAGGTCTTGTTTCCGCAGGTTCCGGAACCGCCGGACGTCGCCGTTTGAACCTCCCCTGCGGGGAGCTTCGTCGTCGACTCGGCCGAATCCCTTCAGCCCTTTGGGCAGCGGGCTTCTGACGCACGGCTTGTTCCGGAGACCTGCTTCATCTTTCAGACCTCGGCAGAACAAGCTATATTCGCCTGGCCTTATCTACAGAAGCTGAAACGAGCGAGTCTATTTATTTACGGCAGCGGACAAACCGCCGAGCGCCTTGTTCCAGCCTCCCTTGACAAAGCGCTCTTCCGGAGAGCATAATGTATATATCAGGTATACATTTACAAACTTAGAAATTTGCCTGCAAATCCGGGAGAGAACAACATGGAAGCATCAATTGTCGACCTTCGTTACAACATGAAAGAAGTGCTGGAGGCCCTGGAAAGGCGTGAAAAGGTGGTCATCACTTATCACGGCAAACCCCGTGGCATATTGCTTCCCCTACCGGAGAAGTCGACGGACGGGAAAGTCACCGAACATCCTTTCTTCGGCATTGCCAAGAAAGACAAAAAGACGGTGAAGGAAACAATGGATGAGCTGCGGGCAGGGCGCAACCATGCTGTTTGACACAGACATCCTGATCTGGATCCAGCGCGGCAACCACAAGGCCGCAACACTGGTCCAAAAGACAGATCATCGATTCATTGCCCTGCAGACCTATCTGGAATTGTTGCAACATGCCTCAAACAAGAAGCAGCATCGGTATACCCGGGAGTTTCTCACTGCTTTCGCTTTCACCATTTTGCCGCTGAATGAAAGTATCGGCCACCGAGCCGCCGTCTATATCGAAGAGTATGGACTTTCCTCGGGCCTGCGGGCCGGTGACGCATTGGTGGCGGCCACAGCGACGGAAAACCACCTGACCCTGATCACCGGCAACGGCAAACATTTTCGGATCATCAAGGATCTGTCTCTAAGGATTTTCAAGCCATGATAATTCCCCATAATCCGGGGCGGTTTTTCCTTGATGCCAAGTGAGGGATCTCTTTGGCAAGTCTCGTTTTCTTGCCTGGTTTCGAATGCTGATCATCATCCGGCCGAAGGCCGGTCCGCTTCATCGACCTGTCGGATGGCAACCCGATCCCGAAGACGATTCAAGAACTGATCATCGATTTCTTGCGAGGCGAGCCACTCGAGTTCTTCCTCCAAGGTCATGTCTTTGATCCGGGCGGAAATCCGATCTCGAGCAGATCGCATCATCTCGACCGCGTCGAACTTTTTATCGGTCCTACTCATCTGACAGCACCTCCCGGGGCGTCCTGATCTCGATCATGGGGTAGCCTTTGCGCAGGTTCACGGAATTGTAACCGTGGATTCGTTCGAGGTTTACGATGTGCCTGAAGTTCCAGCTCACCAGCACGTCGACGCGGCCTACGGTCGCGATGGCGATGTGCTGTGCGTCGGCCCGCATCCTGGGTGACACCACTGCGGCGCTGATGTACGCTTCCGCCAGCTCCCTCGCCTCTGCATCAAGCTGGAGCATCTCGATGCGCTCCTCGGGCACCGTGGCAAGCCGTTTGCGGACCTCTACGGGTGCCGCCGCGAGTTCCTGGAGGGTCAGGCTGGACAGGACGAGGAGCAGTTCACCCCGCACGAAGCCATTGAGAAGCCGGACCGAGTGTTCCGCAAACTCTTCGTCCTCACAGCCGCCGAGGACCGATGTGTCCGTGTAGATCCGCAACTTCATGGTGGCATCCTATCCGAGATCCGCGTCCAAATGCAAGGATCACCTTCGTCCGCTGAATCGGGAAAAACACTCTATACTACTTTCTGGATTATGCAGCGACCTTTTGTCCTGCTCAGGTTCTCTATCGATGAGACAAGTCACTGTAGAAAATTGAGGGAGACGAAGGGTTCCTTGAAAAGTCGGATCAGGATTTTGGACAGGTTGAGTCGCTTCCCTATAATCTGAATGAGGTACTGTTGGATGATAAACCGCGGGTGTGAATGGCCAGCGGATTTGTTTGTAAGTCAAGGATTGGATGATTCATGTTCCGTGATAAGAAGACAGAGTTCACAAGAGTTGGAGACCATTCACCACGTTCCGGAGGGAAAAGCCGGAATCGGTCGGGCCTAAGGTACATGGGGGGCTGGATACTGCGTATTCTTTTTGCTTTTGCCATCGCTCTTTCGGTTGCGGCTCTTCCGTTCGAGGTGTTCAGCGAGAAGGGGTTCGTGCGCTACAGGAAACTGCAAAAAGAGTTGACCGGGCTGAAGGAGCGTAATGATCGGCTTGCCGGGGAGATCAGGAAAATGGAGGGGGAGATCAGGGATTTGCGCGATGACGACTTCAAGCTGGAGCAAACCGCGCGTGACGAATTAGGAATGATTCGAGACGGTGAATTCGTGTTCATCGTCGAAGAGCGCGACCGTCCGTGAAGGGTAGTGTGAAGGAATGAGAAGAAACATAGAAAAAATGGCGTTTCACTTTCGAAATGCTTTCCTTGCATGGTGGGGTTTCGCCGCGGCCGGCGCGTATGCAGCCCTTGTTTCACGAGGATT
>SLPX01000348.1 GCA_007131745.1 Myxococcales bacterium | reverse complement strand
GAGTCGCCGATCATCCGAAGAACGAAATCGAAAAACTGACTCCCAGGCTGTGGAAACGTTTTTACAAATCCAATCCGTTGCGCTCAGACATCGATGCCCTTTCTTGTCAATAACGCCGTTCCGTTACCGCTTACGTTTGGCCTGCCAACTTGCCGGCGAAAGGATCAAGCGGCTCCCCTGCGAATCCCTCCAACACGAACCGCCAGTCTTCGTGGCCGAGCGCTACCTCGGTTCCGACCGCCCAGTAGAAGCGATGTCGCGCTTCCGCTTCAGTTTCCGCGGTGGGCCAACCGCCCACCCAGCCAAGGTTGGCGTGCAAGAGCCACCAGCCTTTAAATAACGACATGGTAACCGGCACAACTGCGTATCCACCCCAGGCTTTGTGATACTGGGATCCGCGACCTGTCGGAAAAGTCATTCCAACAACAAGACTTAAACCCGGTGGCCCGTTGTCCAAGGGGCGTGCGAAAAGCAGCTTCGTTTGAAACCCCGGGTTTAGAATGGTGACGCTGTTGTCAGTGTCCCAGCCGATTCCGCCGGAAGCTCCGAACTCCAACCAGTTCAACGGCACGATGTTTAGAAGGAAGTTGTAGACAGGCAACACGCGTTTGTCTTGGAAAAAAAAGTCGAACCATGTTTCTCCCTCGATCTGGCCGAAATCCACGATGCGCGCGTCATCCGTTACGAACGGACGAACCGCGAAAGCAGGTTCCGCGAACGAAAGGGTTGCAGCGATCACTACGATAACGGTCAAGAGTCGCCTGCGTCCACACCGTATATTGGATCGATATTTCTCAGCGAACAGTCGATTGTTCTCGAGTTCATCGGGAGCGTTTTGTGCTTTCATCGAAAACATTTTGTGTCTCTTGTCCATCGGTTTTTTTGGCGTCGTGACACCTATGGAATCCACGAAACGATTGGAAGACCAACCGCCGGAATTTTGAATTTATTCTCGTGATTGCGCTGCGACACTCAATCACTGCTGCCGGTTTTTGTTGTCCCGGAGCTAACCTGAACAGGAATAGACTATTAACATTGGATTAGGCAATGGTTTTGTCCGTAGAAATGTCTTGATTGCATGCTCATGGTGCCTGGTTCCAGGTTTTTGTGCAAAATGGAGTCGTAAACTCCATTTTGCAATGTAAAATGGATTGAAGGCTTCCAAAAATCATTGTACAATGGATTCATGTACACCAGAGAAATCCACCCACCAACAAAAAAGAGTTTTTTTCTTTTTGGGCCTAGAGGCACGGGAAAATCGACCTGGGTGCAAAGAGTGTTCAAAAAGAGTTTGTATTTGGATCTGCTGGATTCAGACCTTTACAGACTTCTTCTGGCGTCTCCCGGACGGTTGGAAACTTTTGTGCCGCCTCAATACGAAGGATGGGTGGTCATTGATGAGATCCAGAGGATCCCTGATTTGCTCAATGAGGTGCATCGGCTCGTCGAGAGCCGTGGGTTGCTTTTCGCTTTGACAGGCTCCAGCGCCAGAAAGCTGAGGCGCAAAGGTACCAATCTTTTGGCCGGCCGGGCCGTCACCCTCCAAATGCACCCTTTAACAGCCTCAGAGTTGGGAGAGGATTTTAACTTGGGCCATTCTTTGGAGTACGGCCACATGCCTATGGTCTATTCGGATCCGGATCCCGCCGCCTACCTGAAGAGCTATGTTCAAACCTATTTGCGCGAAGAGGTTCAACAAGAAGGACTCACAAGGAACCTACAGACGTTTGCGCGGTTTCTGGAAGCCGCGGGTTTTTCTCAAGCATCGGTTCTGAATATTTCTGAAGTCGCCCGTGAATGTGACGCGAATCGAAAGCTCGTTGAGGAGTATTTCAGAATACTTGAAGATCTGCTTCTTGCGACGCGGCTGCCGGCGTTCCGGAAGCGGGCGAAAAGACGACTCACCGCGCATTCCAAGTTCTTTTTCTTTGATGTAGGTGTTTATCGGACAATTAGGCCCAAAGGTCCTCTGGACCGACCCGAAGAGATCGATGGAGCCGCTCTGGAAACCCTGGTTTTTCAAGAGATCCGGGCTATAAACGACTACCGCGATTTGGGTTACGAGCTGTTTTTTTGGCGCACATCCAATGGTCAGGAAGTGGATTTTGTTCTCTATGGGGAACAGGAAATTGTGGCTATAGAGGTCAAGCGCACGAAAAATTTGCGCAAGCGTGACTTCAGCGGCCTCACCGCTTTTTGTCGCGACTACCCCATGGCGCGCCCGATTCTTCTATACGGTGGGCACCGCCGCCTTTTTGATCGTGGAATCGAAGTGGTTCCTCTTTCTGAGTTTTTTGGCAATCTTCACGGTCTGCTTGCTCAGAAAAGCTGACGCTTTTCTTTCAATCATTTCAGCTTCTTAGCCAACACTGAAAAACCGGCAGCAACAATCTGCGCTCCTTTCCGATAATTGCTTTGAATCGAGAGAAAAACCACAAACCGGTGGAATGATAAACGAGTAATCGAACAAAGAGCCTCGATAAAACCAAAATTCAAATAAAAAGAGAAAGGGAGAAGAAAATGGGAATGCTGTCATCAATAGGAAAAGTTGCTAATCAAATCAACCAATACACAAGAAATACCTCTTCCAGAAAGAGCAGAGCGGACGCTGAATCCCAAAGCAACGCAAACAATCCGACTGTGGATTCAACGAATCAGCCGGGTGATGTTCAGAGGTTTACTCGAAAAGCCGGCTCCGCGACGAACGCGGGGAAGCTCACGAAGGCCAACGAAAGATTCGTGAGCGCCTATGGTTTCGGTGATTTGCCCAATGACCAGGTTCGGCAATATCGTGACCGGTCTGCAGCCATCATGCGCGCTGTCAAGAGAATCGATGTGTCCGACCGAAGGATCTCAATGGAATCGGAGGTGCGCAACCTTATCAAAAAAGCGGGCGCGGACCCAAAATATCGGGGTACTCTCAATACTCTTCACGGGGTACTCGTCCAAGATAGGGCCGGATTGTCCTTTTCGCAGCTCCAAAGACTTACCGGCCTTTTAGACAGGACCGGCGACATTTCGGCTTCTCGTAGCGGTCGCGCCGCGGCTGTGGCCATGGTAAAGAACCCGGCTTATACCAACGACAAAATGGTCTACGCTCTTGCGCCCAGTTTGATCAGCCTTGTAGGCAACAAAAACAAAAAGCCCCAAGATGCAATTTCAACGGTCAATGCCATGGCACAATACGTGATGGATAATGGTAAATCGAATGCCGAACTCAAAATATATGGAGGATATGTGAGAAAATCTCATCCACAAAGCAGAATCCACGGACCTGAGCTCAAGGATGCTTTGAAAAGTATTGCTGAATCCAGAAACCCTGAGAAAACCGGACGGGTATACAAGAATCAGCTTGAGAAAAACCTGGCCGCGGCCAAAAATATGGCGCGCGATATCGAGCTGAAGCACTACTCCCGGATTCTCGAATCAAACATGGGAGTGAAAAAAGGACTCGCCGGAAAAATGGCGAAGAAGATCTTTGAACTCGGCGGTCCGCAAAGTCCGGCATCCGTTCATTTGATGGCTTCTGCGTTGAGCCGAAGAGGGATTTCTGCATTCAATGCCGGTACTCAAGCTGTAGTGCAGAAAGCCATCACTGAGATGCAAAAGCATTCGCTCAAATATTCAGCTCAACAGTTTGGCATTAACAACCGGGCGCTTCAGATTCCTTCCGGAAAAGCAAACTCGTCCGAGGTGTTCTCGGAAAAAGTAAGAGGCGCGGTAGGCGGCGCTCAAATCGGGGTACAGGTTATTGACACAGCGGTGACTGCATTGGCAATAGAGAGTGTGGCTGTATTGAAGTGTACTTTCTTATTGTCGGTAGGAATGTCTGTTGTAGGCGGTGTTTTGTCTTTGGTTGAGATCGGCGGAAGTCAGCGGAGATTCATTGAAGAAGAGAGAGCGCAATACAGCCGAAAAGGTCACCTGGCCGCCATGGATGTAGCAGCCTCCTGGACGAGAGCGCGCGGGGATTTGCCTCCAATGGAGAATGCATACGCAGAGGCGAGAAGAGGGCGCTATACATCTCGATATGCCTTGAGGCCGGAGTCATTCGATGCTTACAAAATGGCTTTTGAAAACACATTCCGCCACTTAGCCGGGATGACGGAAACTGAACGCAAAAACTATTTTCTGGCCTATGAATGGGCCAAGGCGAACATCAAATAGCTCAGTTACGAGGATGAAACAGGGCTGACGAGCAATTGCCTGTATTACCGCGATTGGATCCAAGAAAGCCCTTCGGTCCGGTAAGCAATATCGGTTTTGATTTGTAATGTTACCTGGGAGTTTTCGATTTTCATCTTGTCGATTTTGTCCATCTTGACCCTCTAAAACATTGCACGTATAGTACACGTATAGTGAGGCAAAGATGCAAAAAAAATTAACCATAACAATTGATGAAGAAGTCTATGAGGGCCTATACAAGGTCATCGGTCCTCGCAAGATCAGCAGGTTTGTTCAAGAAATCGTGCGTCCTTACGTTGTGCGTCCCGACCTTGAGAAAGAATACGCTGAAATGGCAAGAGATCAAGAACGGGAACAGGAAGCCGAGGAATGGGCCGAGGTCACCTTCAAGGACTTTGGTGGCGAGGATGTTGGCGATGAAACGGAGTGAGGTATGGTGGGTGAATTTCGACCCTTCGGTCGGGGGAGAGATAAGAAAAAAGCGGCCCGCTGTCATCGTCAGCAATGACGCGTCCAACAGGTTTCTTAACAGGGTCCAGGTAGTGCCGCTCACTTCCAAGACGGATCGGGTTTATCCAAGCGAGGCACCCGTTGTTTTTGCGGGTAGAAAAAGCAAAGTCATGGCAGACCAATTGGCTACGGTCAGCAAGGAGCGGCTGTTCAAACGAGCAGGAATTCTTTCAGCGGATGACATGGCAAAAGTCGAAGAAGTGATCAGGGTACAGCTCGACCTTCGTTGATTTTGAAGTCTCTTGATGATCTACACACATTTGTTTAATTTCTTCTACTTAAGCGGGAGGATTGTTGGAATGAGAATGGAGCAGAATCCAAATGATTTTGGAATGATGTTGAAATGAGGTTGAGATGAAGACCATTGGAATAATCGGCGGGATGGGACCCGAGGCGACAGCCGCGTTTTACATGGCTGTAGTGAGGATTTTTCAGCGCAGGTTCAATGCTTGTCATGATGCGGATTATCCTCCCATGATTATCTACAGTCTTCCCGCGCCGGACGTTGTGGAGAAGATGGAGGACGAAGAACGGCTCGTGGAGATGCTTCGGGATGCGGCGGGAAAGCTGGAAAAAGCCGGCGCGGACTTTTTGGTGGTGGCGTGCAACACGGTGCAAAAATACCTCGTTGCGATAAAGGGCGTGGTGTCGATTCCTTGCCTGGATCTGAATGAAGAACTTGCGCGCGCGGCCGCTGAGAGAGGATATGAAAAGGTGTGTGTGTTCGGATCCGAGGCTACGTTGAGGGACGGCCTGCTGGAGAAGGCTTGTCGCGCTGTTGGGGTGGACGTAGTTGTACCTCCGGCTTCGGATAGGCCCGCGTTGACCAGGGTGATCATGACCATTCTTTCAGGCTGCGCTTACACACGGGCCCGAAAGGATTTGATTGAAATGATTTCGAAATTACGGGGGAGTGGCGTCCAGGCCGTTGTGCTGGCATGTACCGACCTGGGACTCGCCGTAGGTGAGCAGGACACCGGATTGCCGCTCGTGGATTCCGTAGAAGTGCTGGCCGAGGCCGCGGTCCGCATGAGTACGACTTAAATCTGATACAGGATCTCATTGAGATCCTGGCAATCGGAACGTGGTTAGTTGCTGAGTTCTTCTTTGAGGTCGAGGGCCTCCTGCATGTCCGGATCCTCCTTGAGGGCTTTCTTGATCTGGAGCAGCGCCTTGGCTCGATTGCCCCTTGCGGCTTCTATTTTCGCCTCCCAAAGGAATGCTTCGCCCCTGGTGATGGGTCCGTCTTTTTTGCCCAGGCTGATGGTGCGTAGGGCCTTGAGCGCGAGATCATAGTCTTCCATGGATTCGGCCACTCTCGCTACTTCCACCGCTATTTCCCCATCTTTTCTGGCGACGTTAAACGCCTTGTTGAGATGTTGCATCCGGGCTTCATCGTCACCGGCTGCTGCTGCAAGGCGCGACTTGCGGAGGAGAAGCTTGCCGAGTTCGGGCGTGGGACGCTTCTGTTCGTCGATGATGGGATCCAGCACTTCTGACGCCTCGTCAAGTTTGCCCGATGCTACGAGGGTATCCACGTACAACAGGGCGGTATCAAGATTTTCCGGATCAAGTTCCCGGAGCTGAGAGACGGGGTTTTCTGCTGATGCGGGGTCTTCCAGCCTGTCGAGGTAAAGACCGGCCGCCGTTTTCAGGAGATCGGCTTTGTTCGCATTGTCTTCGGCTTTTTCAGCTTTTTCCATGGTGAGTTCAGCGAGTTCTCTCCATGACTTTGTTTTTGTGTATACAGTATGCAGGTGTTCGGTGACTTTTTCCGCATCAGGCTGCGCTTTGTGGACATCCGTGAGGAAATCCTTGATTTCAGCTTCTCTTCCGGCTGAAAGCGCGGTTTCGGCCATGGTCAATGCATCTGCAAGTTGGGATTCGCCTTCTTCTACTCTCGTAAGGCGGGAACATGCCAAAATGATTCCGTCTTCATTTCCGCTTTCAACAGCAAGGTCACGAAGGGTTTTCAGAGCTTCGCCGTCATCCGGAGCCTTTGAGACCCAGGCGGCCAGTATTTCTTGCGCCTGCCCGGTTTCACCCGCGCCGGCGAACAGTTCGGCGAGACGTATGGTCGAAGATCTTTCCGCCTCGATGTTATCCGCTTCCGCGGCCATCGTTCTTCGTTGATCGTGACCTTTCACCAGGTGAGGCAGTACCTCTTCAGGGTTAAGGTTGTAGGCTTCTTCCAGGTCGGAAATTGATTCGTCCGCGCTGCCGAGTTCCATTCTGATCTCGGAGCGCAGCAGAAGAGGTTGGAGTTTTGCCTCGCCCTCGAGGTCTTCCTCGCAGGCCCGGGTCAAAACTTCAACAGCACCCGATGCATCTCCCGCTGCTGCGAGAACCGAGGCAAGTTCCGCCACTAGGATAGGATCTTTAGGGGTCCTGTCTCTTGCTTTTTTCAACACCGCAGCAGCGGAATTAAGGTCTTCAAGGTTTTCCAGAAAGATGGTTGCGGCCTTGCGGTACATTTCCACGGCCGTTTCGGGATTCTCCATGTTTTCAGCGTCCGTATCGTACATTTTTGCAAGCGGAGTATGGAGTTCCTTTTCTTCGTAGAAACCTTTCAGTTTGGCGGTGAATTCCTCGCTCGATGGACACGCCTTGTGAGCAAGTTCGTAAGCCGTTTGGATGGCAGCGTCGTTTTCCGATGCTTCACTAAGCTCCACGATTTCCCTGGCTATCGGAAGCGCTTTTTCCTCGTCCTCGGTCACATCGAGATAGCGTTCCATGAGCGCCAGCCGTTGCGATTGGATCTCTTCATCTTCGGAATTCTCGTCCATTCTTTCGATTACCCCCATGATGATGTCGGGGTTGTCCG
>SLPX01000399.1 GCA_007131745.1 Myxococcales bacterium | reverse complement strand
GCTCTATCTCCCCCTGAGTTTGTCTTGTGGACAGAATGCACCCGACTGTGAACCTGCTTGTGATGACGATGCATGCGAGGTGTGCCGAGAGGGAGAGTGTGTCTCGTCATGCCAAGAGGGTGAAGAATGCGATGGTGCCGGGAACTGCGAGGTTGTTTCCATCGACTGTGAACCTGCTTGTGATGACGATGCATGCGAGGTGTGCCGAGAAGGAGAGTGTGTCTCGTCATGCGAAGAGGGTGAAGAGTGCGATGGGGCAGGAGAATGTATTCAATCTACCTTCGTTAATCATGTGAACGTAGTCGGCATCGACTTCGTAGGCGCTCAAGTTTGGGGCGACATCTCTCAACGGGTGACGGAGTTGCAGCGTAAGATATTGGAAGCCGTTTCGAACGAGGGCTTCGTCGATCTGATTTTCGAGTCGGAATACGTTTTGGGTGAGCATGGGGAGCCTGCTGTGTTCATAGAAGATGGTCCCGATGGAATAGATGTCGTCCCGAGTGGTTCGCTGGATAGCGACGTCGTGGTGGACCACATCGACTGGCTGCAAGAA
Source organism: Myxococcales bacterium (assembly GCA_007131745.1). Next base: position 7,013 of record SLPX01000399.1, on the reverse strand, counting down.
ACCGCAAGAGATACCGGGACTGCCTTCGCCACAAATGTCCAAGAGAAGATCGAGCTCTCCGAGTACGGTTATGACAGTCTAGCGCATACGACGACGCTTCTCATTATTGATCGAGAAGGCTCCATCGTTACATATATAAGAAAAATGATAGATCTATCTTCACCGGAAACGGATCATCATCGGCCACCGGAGGAGCCGGCTCCCTGGTTGGACGAACTGATTGCACATTCGGTGAATACCGTTACCTTGAAAAACCATGCAGGTCGGCCGTACACTTTTTTTCCCATCATTTGTGGGGACCTGTGGAGCGGAGACGAGCTCACGACCTGGCACATAAACCAAATGCATAAGAATGGTGCATTACGAGCCGATTTCATAATTCAGCCCATAAGAATGGGCGATTGGTCGAATTTTTCAATATTCAACGATATTCAGGATAGTGCCCTGGATCCTTCTGATCCCGTATATGGTTGGGCGTGGGATATGATCGTGGAGGAGATTCTGATCGATAGATATCTCGTTGTCGAAGAGCTCCTTTGGCCCGAGGGTAGTTACTATTTCCCCAATGACACGGCGGGTGTGCCCCCCACGCCCAACATGGGAGTTTGGGAGCTCAAGAGTTATCCTCCCGGACCGGATCCATTCGAGGACTACGAGTTGACGCCCGACTATCTGTTGGCTCGCATACCTCTTCTCGACAGATAGAGGAGAAGCCATCTCAAGGGCCCGCTCCGGGCGGTTCTCTTGCGATCCGGATATCCATCTCCAGTGCAACTTCTCCTGCACTTTTTAAGCGGTGATTGGATCAGTTTCCGTGCGGTGCGTCCAAAAGCTCCGTCCGCCGCAAATCCGCCGTAAACAATGGAGCCCACTCGGGATGAGTTTGGGGAGAGTTTTTCACGGATTACCCCGTAAGGGTTCAGATTTCAAAGGGTCTAAAGGGGCTCCGGCCCCGAAAGGAATCAGTAAACTGTCCCCGTAATTGAGAAAACATGTATACTCAATTCGCTGTCCTCGTAATTAGCACATGAAGACCGGACTATTTTTTTGCAAATAAGAAAGAAGAGAAAAGAAGAGAGAAAAAATGAACACAAACAAAACGAATCAACAAAAGCAGTATCCGCTTATTTCGCCCATGGCGGTTTTTACAGTTTTTACAGCACTTTTGATGGTTTTGATGATTTCCTGCAGCTCCAAGGTGAACAAAACGGATCCAACGGATGTCATCCTGGGAGAGACGACTTTCGTAATCGTGGTCAATCCGCTTATAAATGACCTGAACGATGTGGACGTACCTCAACCCGGTATTCCGGTCGACGGGGTGTTGATCGATGGCGGTTCCAGGTCGGCTACGACGGGGCCTGAGGGCATCGGGGTGCTGGGCTCAGTCGCTCACGGAGCCGTTACGTTGAGATTTCGTTTCGATTCCATTGATGAAGATTTAACTCAAAGCATCAGGGAACGCGACCTGGTGGAGTTGGCGGTCTCGCTGAGCCCCGACGGAGCTTTCGAGATGGCCCGGGTTGTCTACGAATTTGGAGCGGAAGTCGTAGAACTCAGCCAAGACAACACGCTTGATGAGGTCAACAACGCTTTGAGCGCCAGCGACAGAATCGTTCTCTTGACCGATGGAATCTATTCGGGTGACCTGGAGCTCTCCGGCAGCAATGTTACCCTGTTCGGAGCGGGAGTCACGGGCGGACGAGTAACAATAGAAGGCAATGTCACCATATCTGGAAGCGGAAACAGAATTAGGGGCGCATACATAACGGGCGACCTGGATGTCTCCGGAAGCGATGCGGGTGTTTCTTTTTCCGCAATCGACGGATCTTCTTCATTTTCGGGCAGCGATTCGGTTCTTCTCCATAACACCTTCTGCGGTGACGTGCAGATTTCCGGCAGCTCCAACCGCGTACTGGGCAACGCGGGCATCGATCCCATCGAAGCCGTTTGTCCCTGATAATTCCGCAGAACAATGTGAGGTTATAGATGTCCGGCGCCAGTCCGGTCTTCTTCTTGTTCGTTCCGCCCCACTTTTTAAAGAAAAACGGCACACGGGCCCGGCGGCACTGATCGCGGATGTCCGTCACCCATTCCTCCTCCATCGGTCTCGACTTCCCCTCCGACTCACCGCCGACGATAGACCCACCGGATATCCATCTCCATTGCAACTTCTCCTGCACTTTTTAAGCGGTGATTGGATCAGTTTCCGTGCGGTGCGTCCAGCCGCACTCGATCAAAACTTGATCAATCCCTTTATCTTGACTTATCCCCTTATAAAGGGCATAAACAGTCTGTGTTTGTCCTTTACAGAGGGTATTTATGGAAAAATCAGCTTTTTTACGGATAATATTTGAATGGCAGAACCTGATAACCGAAGTTGAAGGAATATACCGTTCATACGAAAAAGAGCTTTTTGAACTGATGGGCTCAAAGCCCATCAAGATAATAACGGGATTTAGAAGAAGCGGGAAATCTTTTCTGGTTCAAAGAACTGTCGCAAAAATGATACGGGAGAAAAAGATTCTAAAAAGGAATGTTTTTTACCTGAATTTTGAGGATTTCAACCTTGTAGAAGTAAACAATGCTTTTAAACTCGATGAGTTGTTTCAGCTTTTCATGAATGAAATAGCCCAAAAAGGAAAAAAAATAATAGTGCTTGATGAAATTCAGCTTATTGAAGGCTGGGATAAATTTGTAAGAACTATCTATGAAAAACACCGAGACATTGGAATAATATTAACCGGCTCAAACTCTGAACTTCTTTCTTCCGAGATCGGCTCAAACCTTGCTGGAAGATTCATTGAACTTCAGATACTTCCTTTTGATTTTAAAGAATTTTTAAAAATAAGAGGGCTTGAAATCAATAATGAGCACGATTTTTTTGAAAAGGCTGATGAAACAAAGTCTCTATTCAGCGAATATCTCGGATTCGGAGGATTGCCCGAACTTATTTCAATAAATTCTGAAAGTGCAAAAAAAAGCTATCTTGAAGGAGTTTTAAGTAAGGTTGTTCTTGATGACATAGTAAACAGATTCAACATCCGTCAACCCGCGGTTATTGATCAGGTTATCAAATTTCTTTTTGCCGGCCCCGGCAATATTACAAGCTATGCAAGGATTCTTGCGCACCTTAAAAACAGCGGGTTTAAGGTGAAATCTGAAACAGTTTCAAATTATGTTGATTTTATTGCGAAAGCTTTTGCGATACATCCTGTTGAAAAACTGGAATATAAACAAAGCAGAGTGTTTGGGACAATAAGGAAGTTTTATTCAGTTGACAGCGGTTTCCCCGCTCTTTACGGAGGATACCTTCAGACATATTCAAGACTTCTTGAAAATATTGTCTTCTTAAAACTTAAAAGGGACAAAGATCAGATCAATTTCGGTCAAAACGAATCAGGCAAAGAGATAGATTTTGTGGTAACGAACAGGGACCGCTCGATCACGAATTACCAAGTTGCAATAACCTTGAATGAAAACAACAAAGACAGAGAATTGAGTTCATTTGCTTCAATAGATCGATATATAACAAACGGGCGGCACATCCTCCTTTCAACAGATAGCAATGAAACGGCAATCGAATATTCAGGCATAAAAATTGAGAGGAATAATATCATAAAATGGTTGCTTGGAATCATTTAACAAAACCGTTGTCCGCACCAAACCATTTCTCTTCTACCTCGCAGTATCCACAAACGCCGCAATCCTCGGGACACGTGCCGCAGTTTTCCCCCTCCTCCACACGGCACTGGTAAGCCGCCTCCCGGGCGACCCACTGAACTTTTTGCAAGTAGTTACGCTTCGTACACCCTTTTCCAGCCTCTTGATTTTCCTCATTTCGCATCTCTTGCGATGTCACATTTTCGAATTACATCCCTCTGAAGTTAATTACTGGACAAAGCATCTATTCGTACTATATACAGAACTCTGTAACCGCACGCTGGACGCACACCTGTTATTCGGTCGTATCCGTCACACCGTCGCCACTGATATAAAGGAAATACAATTGGTTTTATTCGCAGACTTGAAGCTCATCGCGCCGCTGCGCCGAGCCGTTGAGCAAGAACGTTATACTCACCCGACCCCCATACAGGCATCAACCATTCCACTTTTGCTCCAAGGCAGAGATGTGCTTGGATGCGCCCAGACAGGTACGGGAAAAACCGCTGCTTTCGCTTTGCCTTTGTTGCAAAAGTTGGCCCAACGACCCAATGGGTCAAAAAGACGGCGTCCCAAAGCGCTGGTGCTCTCTCCAACAAGAGAGCTGGCCGCGCAAATTGACGAGAGTTTCGGTACCTACGGCAAGTTTCTTCCCATCAAGCATACGGTGATCTACGGCGGAGTAGGCCAGAACCCCCAGGTGAGAGCGCTCCGAAACGGGGTCGACGTATTGACGGCCACCCCCGGACGGTTGCTGGATCTAATGGCTCAGAAACACATCGACCTATCTCATGTGGAATTCTTTGTTCTGGATGAAGCGGACCGAATGCTGGACATGGGTTTTATTCATGACATCAAGAAGGTTATCGGCCACCTCCCCAGGAAACGACAAAATTTACTGTTCTCCGCCACCATGGTCCGCTCCATAGAAGATTTGGGTTCTTCATTTCTTCAAGATCCCGCTTGGGTAGAGGTGACTCCGGAGGCAAAGACCGTGGACGCCATCGATCAATGCGTAATGTTTGTGTCCGGAGAAGAGAAGCTGTTGCTCGTCTCGAATCTGATACAATCGCAAAATATGGAACGCGTGCTCATCTTTACCCGTACAAAGCACCGGGCGAATCGATTGGTCAAACAGCTCTACCAAAAAGGAATTCGCGCAGTGGCCATTCACGGCAACAAAACCCAAAGAGCCCGCAGTGAGGCTCTGAAAGACTTCAAATCCGGCAAAAGTCCTGTTATGGTGGCCACGGATCTAGCGTCCCGAGGCATTGATGTAGACAACATCTCGCATGTGGTCAACTTCGACTTACCTAACGAATCGGAGACATATATTCACCGCATTGGTCGCACGGGTAGGGCCGGCAAGCGAGGAATCGCCATTTCTCTCTGCGACGAGACGGAGGGTGCGTTCCTGCGAGACATTGAAAAACTTGTCGGTTACGAGATCCCCATTGAAAGGGATCAACCCTGCCACAACCCGAAAGCAGAGTTAACCCCAGGGGTCAAACCTCCACCCCCCCCTGCCGCTCACTTCGGTAACCGTGGAAACCGAGGCGAAGGGAGAAGGCGAGCGGAAAAAACTCACCTCAGCAGCAAACTCTCGCAGCGCAAAAAACCCCGGTTTCGTAATACTCGCGGATCTCATAGCAACGCTAAACAGAATACCGGCAATCAAGACACAAACGCACCGAATAACCGCAGCCGAAGCTCCGGCAGAAGAGATCAAGTTCAAGAACATGGTCAAAACCAGCGCCGAAACACCCGCACCCGCACCCGCACCCGCACCCGCACCCGCAGCTCCGGCAGAAGAGATCAAGTTCAACGAACATGATCAAAACCAGCGTCTGCAGTAACGGTGGTTCTGATGATGGTTTGGCGGCCCGAACGGCTCTCGAATAGGGGACGGGTACTAACAAAAGCTTGAACCTGATAATTCCTTTATCACGGCTTTTGCAAACCGCTTCGCGTTTTACCCAAAAGCCTCGCCGATTCCTCACTACGTTTGGAAAATGAATTACAGGTTAAGAAAATGTCGGACCTATAAAACTTGCCCTTGACCCTGCCTGGTAATTTCACCTGATGAAATGAATCGCAATATACGAACGGCGATCATTGCCCCGATGAAGTCCGCTCAAAAAGATTATCCAACTCGTGTCTCCTGTACTTTTCAAAAGAAAAAGGGACAAATTGTTTTGGATCAGCTTCGAACAATTGATAAAATACGACTCGTAAAGAAGCTTGGCACAATAGATTCCAGGACCCAGTCGGATGTCATTTCAATTCTTCAAAGATTGTTCGCTTTCTAATATAGAATTGGCCCAACAACACCTTACCATGGGTTCTTTTTTCTGTTTTTTCGATTAGAATCATACACCAAAAAGGCCGGTCATTGTTGCAGCCGGTTGAAAGCCAAATGAACCGATGAAACCAGAACCCCCCACACATACTCCTCTTTACACCATTTACACCATAGGATACCAGGGCCTTACTCTCGAACTCTACTTGAACAAGCTCCTTGGTGCACGCGTCACTTTGCTCTGTGATGTACGGTGGAATCCGATAAGCAGAAAGCACGGTTTCTCAAAGACAACCCTATCCCAGGAATGCAATAACGTTGGAATTAAATATGAACACCTGAGAGAGTTGGGAATCCCCACCGAAAAACGCAATAACCTCAAAACCCAAGAAGACCATGACGCACTCTTAGCAGAATACGAACGGGAAATGCTACCCGCACAAAACCAAGCAATCCGGCGGATTCAAAAATGGATGGAAACAGGAGAATGCGTGGCCTTGACTTGCTATGAAAAAAACCCTGAGCAATGTCACAGACACTGCGTAGCCGATGCTCTTTCCGCACTACTCGGCGAAGAGTACAAAGTTCTCCACTTGTGAACAGTGAACTTCAGAATCTCTGAAATCCAAGACATGCGAACTCAACAACCGATGAACTCAAAACCATTTCATCAGGGTGAACCCGCCTTCAATCCAAAGTCACACCAAAGTCACACGACTCGCGCAGACGATCCCATAGCCGGCTTGGCCATGCCGATCATCGGCAGCTCATCCCATGTGCGTCCTTCCAGCAGCCGGCCGGCCTTCTTCTTGTTCGTTCCACCCCACTGCTTAAAGAAAAACGGCACACCGGCCCGGCGACACTGATCGCGGATGTCCGTCACCCATTCCTCGTCCATCGGTCTCGACTTCGGCCCCGACTCACCGCCGACGATGACCCACCCGATACCCTCAAGTTCCAGCTCAGGCAGCGGGCCCAGCAGCGGTTCCAGGGATATAAACTTCACATGGGCGCGGGTCTCACGCAGGTCGTCGATCCGCGACGCGTAGCT
>SLPX01000295.1 GCA_007131745.1 Myxococcales bacterium | reverse complement strand
TTGTATCCGCCTCGGACAGACCACGTTTCGGTTATCGAGCGCCCGTCGAATCGAAGGAGATGTTGGTAGAGTTCGTTGAAAACGGGTCCGGAGGACATGGACACGGTGTGTATCAGCGGCCCCGACGGCAAACCCAGATCCACGACATGAATATCGTCGATGCTTGCGTTGATCTCCCATTGCGAAAGGACGGAAGCCATATCTCCTTCCATTCGGCCGATCACCAGCAATCCTTTTTGGCCGCCGTATTCATTAGTTCTTCGAAAGCTGACCATGAAAGCTTCGCGGCCTTCAAACAAGGGATAATGTGTTGAGCCTTCAGCCCACAAGTCCCATTGCGAGCCCCCGCTTTCCTTGTCGAGTAACAGGTTGAGGCGATACCCGATCAAATTGTTGAATCTCTGCTTGGCATTTGAACCCACGCCCGTGTCCAGCGGGCTGGCTACTTCTGCAAGGTCGGCAATGCGTTGGTCCTGAGGAGGTTCGGTAGTTTTTTTAGATTCTCTTGTGCATCCTGTTGAATAATTCAAAAACAGCAGGGCAGGGCACAGAAGCATAAGGAGGATCACTGTGTTGACCTTGAAAACCTGAGATGATTCGATTTTTGATTGTCGTCTTATCATGTCGAGCCTCAGGATAGCTCATAAACGGTTGCAATTGAAGGTATGAAAAGTGATTACCGGAAACGAAATAACCGCGGCTAATTCGCTGAGGGAACCATCGAGGTGTTTTGACTTGTTCGAAAGTTGACGCAAATCCCGGCCCCTCACGGCCTCCGTTTTTGTGCGATTATTGTTCGGATCTCGCCTAAGGCCCCTAATGTAATAGAATACGTTGACTTTAGTCGATGGTGTTATAACTTTATCTGATTATTCCAAATGATTTGTGAACGAATTTTTTTCGGAAACGAGGTTTGAAATGGATGAAGCTGATATTGTTGTGCAGTCCCGGAAAGATGATTCCAGCAAGGAAAATACCCAGGATGATTTTCTGCAAGAAAAGGGCGATTGTGAAAAAGAGGGAACAACCTTACAGGAATCAAACCTGAAACAAGAAGATAATGGAGTGGATTATGAGGCGAGTGCGACAGGGAAAGATGCACTGAATTCAAGAACGGGGATAGAGAGATCAATTCGGGAGCAATATGAGGAAATGCGGAAAAATATGGTTCCAGCCCGCGGCTTGCGGCGGCAGCCCCGAAAGCTGGGAGCGCTTTTCGTGGATTTCGAGAATATTTATTTGTCGCTCCGGGATCTTGTAGCGAAACCTCTGGAAATGACGATTCATGTTTTGACCCGGCTCAGAGATAAGCTCCAAAAGGAAATGGCAGTGAACATGGTTATGGGCAGAGCCTATGCTTCCTGGGAATACGGCGCTTCCAGGGACGCTTTGAGCCATCTGAGTCTCCTGGGGATTGTTCCTCAATACGTTCTTTCGAGGCCGCAAAAGAGTTCGGCCGATCTCAAGCTCAGCATTGATCTGATGGAAGTCTTGCTAACCCGCGACGATATTCATAGTTTCATAATCGCCGGGGGGGACAGGGACTACATGCCCATAGTGGAAAAAATTAAGGAGCGAGCAAAAGAAATCATCATTGTAAGCCCCGGGCAGGCTACATCGGGTGATCTAATCGCTCTAGTGGGTGATTATTCTTTCATAGATGCTACATTGATGCTTCCAAGGGATGTTGGGCCGGCGTCTCATGTATTCCAGGGGGTTCCGATTCCGGTGAAGTCACGAGAGGAGACCGGTACACCTTCAGTTGTGTTGGCGAAAGGATCCGTAACAGCGGATAATATGATGGCCGACAAAAATGGAGATGGAGATGAAACCGGGTCGCAGGATTGCATCCAGCCTGTGGTCCCGGTCGATAGTGGGGAAACTGTTGAATCGGCAGGCGGCGATGTTTTAGTTAAAGAGGGAACCGCCATGATCGAGCTTGGGACTGCTGATAATGCAGGGTTCGGACAGCCTGGAATAATTGGAACTCCCACCGGCTCGAGTAAAGCTGAAACATTTTCCCATTCTGAAGAAAGTATTTTGGAAATCAGGGAAAAGCAACATGTGGTCATAGTTGATCCCAAGGACGAGATCATTGCGGAAAAGAGTTTGCGGGAGCATATGCATGAGTTTTCGATCCAGGATCTTTGGCGTTGCGTAGGGCTGATCATCAGGGCACAGGGTGAAATACGAAACAGCGAAATATGGGTCGGGCCGTTTTTGAAGAATTACATGAACGAAGAATTTGATTTCATGAACAACACCCAAAGGAAAAGGCTTTTAGCTCTCATGGAAGAGGTGGGCGCTGTCGAAGTGAATGAAAAGATGGATCGAATGGGCGAACAGACCTATTCGGTCCTGACCGTCAAGTGGGAGAGTCCCATCATAAAGGCCGGTCTTTTGCGCACAAAAACAGCTGCTGAACAACCGGAACTTCCGGCCGAAAATAATATTATGTGACAAAACTTCGGTGGGGGCGAAAGAATCTCAACCCAGCCGCTCAAGAACGGCGGAAACGTTGGGTGGAGAATCAAGGCCGAGTTTTCTGAGACGGTCCGCGTTGAAAACAATCAGCCCGGATTCATCCAATACGACGAATTCGCACTCGCTGGAGATTCCGTGCAATGTGTCCCGGAAGCCGATAAAATCATCGGCGCCGTAGAGCCGGATAGCCCTTCCTCTTATTCTTTGTTCGATTGCTCCGCTCGCTATGATATATGCAGCGGATGGAGGTTTTCCCGCGGGGATCAAAACTTGTCCACCTTTTTTCATGACGATGCCGTCGATGCACCCCATGAGACCTTGCCGGGAAAGGGTTTCCAGTTCGCCCACAGAAGGATGAAGCGACAGGAAAGAATGGATTTTTCTGAATTCACGCGCCTGGGTTATCCGATCTTTGAGCCGGTTTTCGTCGTTAAAAAGTGCTTTCATCGAGGATCCGACGATTCTCCAAAGAAAGCTCTTTGTTTCAGCGTGTACTGTTGCATTGCAGAAAGCCGATTCATCAGACATCACGGATGATTCTCCTATGAGATCTCCAGGCAGAAGAACCGCGATTGTCTTGGGAGCACCGTCGGGAGCGTTGAGCCTTACCGTCAAACGTCCGTTCTTGACGAAAAAAACATTCAAAGAAGGTTCGCCCTGGAGCAGAAGGTCCGTATCCGGATCTATTTCAATCAATTCAGCAAGATTCTCTACATCATTCAAAACTGAATCTTCGAGTCCGCTCAAGAACGGAATTTCAAACAATTCGTCTATGGGTTCGGTACGCGTCTTGGTTTCTCTCAAAAGCCGGTGAAAAATGCTCTTCCCGTATTCGTCCTCTCCTAGTATGTCTTCAGCCTTTCGGCAAAGCAGTTCCAGTGATTCGAGATCCGCGGAGTCGGAAAACTCGCGGGCCGCGGCTTGAAGATAGTCAAGGGAAAGCGCCCCTTCTCCGAGTTCATGTTCGACCCAGGCCATTTGCGAAAGCACTGCTCCCCGAGAATCAGGTTCGGCCAGCAGGTGAGGCAGAAGTTCCCTCGCTCTTTCAAGGGAATCCTTTTCTCCTTGGTTCAGGAGATCTTCTACATGCTCCCAAAGTGAATCCATGTCATCGCAGCCGTTTGCTCCTGTGTGAAAGGGGATATCCGAGGGCTCTTCACCCAGTTCGATTGCCAGTTCATTTTGCCATGAAGAATCCCCATTGTTTTCTTTCAGCGACGACTCTCCTTTGGTTTGAGCGCAATATTCTCCATCAAATCTGCTCTCCTGGAATGTTTCACCGTCTTTTTTCAGTGCGGTGACAAGATCCTCCAGGCTGATTCTTTCCAATATGGCTCCTGTTTCATCCACCGCAACAGTGCCGACCTCTATATCGAGGTCTTTAAGGGTGCAAACAGAGGTTCCACGCCAAATTCGGACCGAACCTTTCGTTTGCATGGAAACTTCTTTCAGGGTGAGAATTTTTCCGAATTCTTCAGCAAGAAATCTTTGAATACGGCGGACGGCTTCTTTGTGTGTCATGAGATTGGTCCGGGATTATGGAGCTTTTGCGCCTTCAAATTTCAGCCTTGACCCCTCAGTTCTGTCCCAAAACGCATCCGCCCATGAAACAGATTTCCCCGTTGAAAAAATCGCACGCGTGACCACATGAACCACAGTGAGCGCGGTCATTTCCAAGATTCTTGCATCCTCCGGATGCCAGGAAAGTCCTTGGGCAGCACATATCCTCGTAGGTGCCTGCGCACACCCTTGGATTCGGTTCTCCCAATTCGGGGCACACGCAATGACCTTCCAGACATTCGGGACCCGTATCATCTTCGCACTGTACGCCGCAGTCTCCGCAGTTGGTGAAATCGTACAATATGTTGACGCAGATCCCGTCGCAACACTTCTCCACTCCCTCATAGCAGGAGGTCACTCCCCCGCACAAGCACCACCCGTTTATGCACTGTTCTCCATCTTTGCAGACTCGGCCGCAGGCCCCGCAGTTCATGGGGTCTTCCTCCACCGGAATGCAGACGCCGTCACAGCAAATCCGGCCCCAAGGACAACCGCCGCAAGAATCCCCTGCGTCATCGCGGTGCCAGGGATGCCAACCGCCGTCGAGACCCAGGGGAGTGTAATGACATAAACAGGCACCCTGCAAGCATTCACCCCAGCCGTAGCCCTGCTGTGTGCAATACAAGTTGCATTCCGCATCAATGCAGGATTGTGAACCTCCGCTGCCCGTGGCACAGCCTACTAAAGAGATACACGAAAAAAGAAGAATCGAATAATGTAATGAAAACCGTTTCATCATCAGTTGCCTCCGTCGGGAACTCCAGCGTCCGGTGACAGGGAATCCACCGGTTCATCCCGGCAGCAGAGAACTCCTCCTCCACCCACTCCGTGTTTTTTGACGTCAATCGCTTCAGTGTTGGATCCGAAAAGACCTCCGGGGCAATCCCATTCATCCGGGATGCTTCCGCATCTATCGCCCGAGGATTTGGTCAGCGGAGCGCAGGAGGAACCTGCCTCCAGCCCGACGGATCCGCAACCGAAAAGATCATCCGTACCATCGGGTCCGCATTCCCTTCCACCGTTTCCCGATATTGCGGCCACCCAAAAAGTACCCGGTTCCCATGGGTAATTACACCCGACATGTGATGCAAGCGCGATTTCTTCGAGTGAATTGCAGATATGCCAACCCTCGGCACATAAATCAGCGGCCGAACAACCCAATCCACCTGGATTATTGGTGTTTTTTCCCGACATGTGGTTGCATTCAGGAACGGTGTTGAGGATGCCCGGCCTTGTCCAACCGCCAGCGCAAGCCGCTATGTTGGGGAATTCGTATGGGTCTACGAAGCCTTCCCGTTCGCCGTCGGAGCAGCCGACGAATTCAGCGCATGGATCTTCACAGACAACAGTATTAGGACCCGTGCATACAAATTCACCTCCACAATTACCGCATGGTACACCCGGTTCTTGTGCAAGCACCGAGCAACCCCCGCAAGAATTCGGCGAAAGACAGTCACCGTTCGAGGTTCTTGCATCCGTATCCCACCAGGGAGTAAAAGCGTCTTCCGTGGAACCGTCTATAGTTTCCCAGTAGCAGAAAGAGCTTTTGGCTCCAGTGCATCCTGTTACAACACCCAAGAAAACAGCCGCAACAAACCCGACTTGTTCGCAGATTTTTCTTAAAAGCCTTATTTTTATTCTAGATAACATCTCTTGCCTCTTTTTCGAAGCTCGCGAACGTTGATCCTGTGTATAACGACCGTTCTTATTTTCGACCTCTTTTCACAACCTGATTCTAACCTATCCTGGAGGTTGAATGCAAATGTAATGGGCCATCATTATTGAGGGTCTGGTTGAGGACGACAGGTCCTTTTCAAAAGAGATCGAGCGGACAGGTTTTTATTTCGATGTTAATGGGTTTTACTTTTTTGAATGGAACATGCGGTGGTGAACCGAAGTTTTTGCCAGTTCCCTTTGTCGTCTCATAGCGACATTCATGCCGCCGCCTGATTCTTCGAGCCTGTTGAATTTTTCGCCTTCATCATCGGGGTGGACTCTTTCATCCAATACAACAGTCGTTCCGTTTCCGTCTTCAGAAGGAAAATCGGGCCGTCTCAACTCCGCAGGCATGTCCGGCGCTCCACCTGACGATGAATCCTCGTGGTATTCATCTCGGTCGCGGGAGCCCATAGGCCCTTCTTTTACGAATGTTTTTCGAACCGGTTCATCCTGTTTTTGAAGAAATGATTTCGGCACTGGTTTTGCGTCTTGTTCAGGTTCGGGATGATATGTATCTTCGTCTACATTCACCACATCTCGGAGTTCCTTGACTGCTGATTGAAGTTGGGAAACAGCTGATTGCAGTTCGCTTACCTGGGAAACTTTTTGTGAGGCACGGACCCTCCGTCTTTCGGCCTGAATTTCATCAACATTTCGTCTGGCTTCGGCCAGTTCGGCTTCAAGCCGCTTAAGACAGGCACCGTTTTCCTGCAAACGTTTTTCAGCGACCAAGCGAGACTGCTCATTGTTTTGACCTTCTTCCGAGAGCTTGTCTACCTTAGCTTGAGTATTCTTTAACTCTTCCTGAAGTCTTACAACCTTTTGTTCTTCTTCCTTTAAGCGGTTTTCTGCCTGTTTTCTGGCAACCTCAGTTTGCTTCATTTCTTCACGGGAATCCTCCACTCGTCTTCGTAGATCCCTGAATTCTTGTTCAAGCTTTTCCTTGTCCGCTTTTACTCCGCTTCCCTGGAACTGTGCGTCCAGGACGCTTTTAGAGAGAGCACGTTCTTTTTGGGTGAGCTGAACGATCTTTTCCAGTAGTTCCCGGTTGCGTTTTTCCAGATCGTGTACTTCGTTTCGCAATTCCGTGGTCTGTCCCAGCATTTGCAGCTTGGATTCTTCAAGAGCTTTTCGTAGATGCTCGACTTCCTCGGCCAATTGGGACGTTTTTTTTGAAGAGTCTTTCCAAAATTCGTTTTCAGCAAAATCGTTTTGTTTTTTAGTGGAAGTTTCATCAAACCCTTTGATTTCTTCCACGGCAGGCAAAAGCTCGCCCCTTGGTTTTCCTGTGCCTTTCGCCATCGGCAGGAATCGGCTGAAGACTCGGAGGACGGGAGTTCTATCAACTGCATACTTAACCAGATCTGCCACGCCTGAATCATTGTATAGACGTTCCATGCGCTGTCTGATACCGAAAATATCCAATCCGTTCTTGTTCATGGTTCGATGTTTCTCCAAATGGTTGCTCGGAAAAAAGCTTTTCGATTTACTTTTGACTACGCCCCGACCCTCATACCCTTTATCGCTTCTTACCACGATCTTGAGAATTGTGCACAATTCTCGCAGGAGACGTCAAGCTTCAATCTGGAGCCTTCGAAAACATGCACTCTCCATCCCCCCACGATCCGGGATCGAGCGAGCCTGTTTGTTTACGGCAGCGGACAAACCGCCGAGCGCGGTGCGGCCGAGGCCATGTTTTCGCAGGCTCCGAAACCGCCGGACGTCGCCGTTTGAAGCTCCCCCTTGGGGAGCATCGTCGGCGACTCGGTTGAATCCCTTCAGCCCTTCGGGCAGCGGTCTTCAAACGCCGGC
>SLPX01000058.1 GCA_007131745.1 Myxococcales bacterium | reverse complement strand
TTTACGCGTTTCGGTTCCGGCCGTCTCGAATAGAAGAGCTTGCAGCCGGGCTTGAAGGCTGTTTCATAAAACTAAAAGCAGATCTTACTGTTTTTTGCGATTATCTTGAAGAGGTCGGCGCGGATTGAAACGGAATGCTTTTTCCCTTCCCATGAAATGAACTCACCGCCCGTGTTTGTAACATTTTTTGCCAATCCATCTTAAGCCCTGGACCACTCCCCAGGGCAATCGAGTTCTATCTATTGTTCCGTCGGTGGGCCATGATAAAGTTTGTTGATGGGGCCGATAGATTTACATCTTTTTTCGCGGTTCAGGACGAGCCGAAAAAAGGCAGTCGTCCAAAAAGCCGACATCTGAGTTGCGCTTCCGGGTGGATGGCGGCAGGGGATGGTGGAAGGATGAAGCAACTCGGACGAGCCGCAGATGAACCTCCGTCAAGGAGGTTCTCACAAGGCGCTCGGCGGCTTGGACGCTGCCGTAAAATCACAGGCTCGTCCGTTCATCCGCCGCGAATTTCACACAAAATGATATGGACTTTTTTCCTGTAAGGTTCCGGCTGCGCCGGGATAGGCAAACGGAAGAAAGTTGATACTGTTCGGGCGACAAACTGCAATAGTGCCCACCGGCAACTGTTCGATTAGAACTCGATTGCCCTGCTCGAATCCAGAGCCTGTCTTGACAAAAACGCCACGAAAAGTATTCTCCAACCGTTTCTTAATGGAATTGTGAATTTTAAACCAAAAGCCCCGAAACCACCCTCCTGAGCGCAACTCTTGTCCAGGCTTTAAGTGAGGCCGATTTGCGTCACGGGAGAAATGACGCAATCAAAACCGGGATGTTCGGCGGCTACCGGCCCTGATAGAGATGGCGCCCACAAGATTCAAATGGCAGTTTCCGGTTCGTCGTCCCTATACGACGATAATAACGACAATCATCGTCACGGCCGCTCTATTTTTGGTTGGGATGACATTCAGTCGACACAGCAGTCTTTCCGACCTGGTTCGACCTGATTATCCTGCTCTTCGAAGATGGATGGACCTGCAGAGTTCACTAGGCAACGAAAGAAGCGTTCTGCTGGAGCCACCGGGTATTTCGCCCGGAGAAAGAGAGAAATTTCTTGAATACAGGGATTTCGTTCAGGAAAGACTGGGAGAAAAGTCTGTTGCAATAGAGATACCCGCAAAAAGCCGAGAAAGGGGGAAAACGGGAGACAAAACCGGGTTAGTTTTTGTGAGTATTGATCACAAGAGCGTCTCTGATCATGAAATCCGACGACGAATTAAAAAAATGAACCGTGAATGGTTGTCTTTGAATGAGAATAATAAAGCGGAAGAAGAAGAATCGGGAAAAGATGATGAACAGGAAACAATGGTTTCCGAAACCCACGAAAGCCGGATGGAAGGTGAGCTTGCTCTTCGCCATGAAGTTCATTCCGTTATTTCAAGGTGGCTTGGAATTGCGCCCTTGACCCTGCCTCTTCTGGCGCTTTTCGTTTTCCTCGGCGGAGGCGGCCTCAAAGCAGTGGTGTCGGTGATGCTCGTGTTCGGAACTTCGCTTGGAGCGGTGATCGCAACTTCAAGAGCTCTGGGCGGAAACATTGACCTGGATATCGCTTTTCCGGGAGTGGTTTCGCTGTTCTTGTCGGTATTTTTTGTGAGGCGCCTCTTGGACTCAGTGGCAGCGGCGCGACCCGGAACAAAAAGCAAAAGAGTCGGTTCGGCTCTTTTCGCTGTTGTAGGCCCCATCCTCTTGTCTGCAGGCTTAATCGCCATATGCCTTGCCGGCATGGGTGGAAGCCGCTTTTCCGGGGTAAGGAGACCTGCATTGATCGCTGCAGTCGGAGTTCTTACAGCCGCTGCTGCATCGACGACCATAGTTCCCGGAATACTGAGCCTGTGGCCCGGAAAATGGAACGAGACCCCTTCCCGTTTGAGCAAGCTGTCGAGATGGACCCGGTCGGCTGGAAAGCCCTTGGTGCGCAGGCCGGTTCCATGGCTACTGGCGGTATTTTTGCTTTTCCTGGGTGGATCCGTTTGGAGTTTACGTTCCCCGATTTCACATGAATTATTTTTCTCATCTTCAGATATCAAAACCCTTTTCGGCAGGACGGAGAAAACCCGCCCTGTTTCTATCTCGCTGGTGATTCAGGCTCCGGACAAAAACACGCTGACATCACATGAGACTTTGCAAAGCATGGATCTCCTTTCAAGAAAGCTTTCAACACACCCGAAGATCCTGGGAGTCACCGGTTTCCAAGACATCATTGTGAACCAAACAGGTCATGAAGGTGTAGCCGGGGAAACCCCGGAAGACACAAGACGGCTGAACAAGCTTTTAGCGCCGTATGAGCCGACGGGACGACTCATCCTCGCCGTGGAATGCAAATCAACCGGAGAACTCGGGGAAATCGCCCGTTGGATTGAAACCACTGCAATGAAATCGCTTCCGGACAAGATATCATCGCACACAACGGGAGCACTCGTTTCAGCCGGTAACGCTGCCGATGAATTGACGAAAGCGTACCTGGTAGGACTCGTTCGTTTTGTCGGCATGTTGCTGTTGTTGATGATAGCGATTTCCAAGGATCCAAGACTCGGCCTTACAGCTATCACACCGCCGGCAGCCACCTTGGTCATACTAGGAAGCCTGATAGCGGCTATTTCGGCATCCGTGCAACTTATCATGGCTTATGCACTGATCCTGACAGCAGTATGGTGCTCCACCGATGCCCTCGATGCGTTACTCAGGACGGCTCAATTGAGAATAACCCCTCCCGGTATGACACCTGCTGTTACTGCGCCTTCCTTGAGATCATCCCTGCTGTTGGCTCCTTTTGTGCCTGTCGCCGGTTTCTGTTGCATGTCTCCCTTTTTCGCTCCGGCGGGGGTCTTGGCGGCACTCGGTATCGGAATAGGAAGTCTCCTTTCGGCGTTTCTTGTGCCTATGATGCTTAATTACATGCCGGAAGCCCGCCTTCACGGCCCGCTTTGGGAACACAAACGAAAAAAAAAGAAACGGTAGAAAGACTAGAATCGTAAGGAAAGCGAAATGAAGAGAAGCGAAAAGACAAGTAAACCTTCCAAGCAGAAGAGAGAGTAGTACAGATGCCTGATCCCCTACCGCTGGCGTTGTTGGTGGCTGGAGCCCTAACCTTGCTCGGTATAGCAGTAACCCTGATGCTGTGGCGTACCGTCCACGGGCATCATGAAAACGGCGAGCATCGCAATCCCAGGGTAAAAGATCTCCTCCAGGACCTTGAAAAGGAATGGACAGGTGAAAACCAAAAAGTGCGGCGTTCAGACGACAAACCCCTCGGCGCCGATGAAATGATTCATGTTTTTGAAAAGTCCAAGGCTGCTGGAGATGAATACAAGGCCGTACGCTCTGCAGCGGGTTTGCAGGTTCTCGGAAAGGCGACCGGTCCACACATGGATTACCTTTCGGAACACAAGAGTCCCGTTGACTCTCACAAGTGGAAAACGCTTTCCGAATCCCTTTTGCGCGGGTATGTGTTTTCGCCGCGGCAAGATCCGTCCATTGACGCTCTATCCGCTCTGGTTTCAGGATCCATCAATTTCATGGGGGCGAAATCCCTGGACGAACTAGGATTAAAAACGGGTCACATGGTGGCTGGACCGGGCGAAGGCCCGGAATTCATGCTCACTTTGACTAGATGCGCTCAGGCGCTGGGATTGGCACTGCCACCGGTTTATGTCGATGAAACCTCCAAGTCCGGCCTTGATATTCTTTGGACCAAGGATCGCTCCGGCCCAAGAGTGCTTTTTCGCATCGGTGGCGAAGCAGCTTCCATTCCCGCAACCGGCGCCAGGTCTTTTGTTTGCGGAGCGACCTTGACATTGTTGCACCCTAGCCTGCTCCTTACCTTGTTTTTCACATCTCCCGGAGATCTCCGGCGGGCATTAAATGAAACAAGGCTCTTTCTGGACGAACACGATCCTGACGATGCCGGAGATCTGGAGTCCATATCCGGGATCGTGGATACCGAAAGGATTTCGCGCGTCGAAGAAACTATTGGAAAAGTCATTCAAGAGCGCGGCGGATGGCCAACGGAAACAGAGTTGAATGGATGGTGGTCCGCCACACAAGAAACCTGTTTCAGAGTGGGTTTGGTGCTGGCCGGGGACCTGCGGGAAGCGGAAACGCTGATCGGATCTTTCAAGAAAAGTCATTCCCTCGAAAAAGAATGCGGGTCCCGAGAAGAAAAGATATCAGCGAAAACAAACACCGTGACTCGCAACATCATGCTCTCACGTGATCCGGGACAAGCCATGGAAAACCTGGTAGGTTTCTTCCTGTCTGATGCTTATGAATCGGCACGGAAAAACCTTCTCGGCCAGCTGCGTCGGAGCTCATGAAAAACTCTGTCCCAAATAGATCCGCCGAAAAAAAGAGTGTTCCGAGCTTTTCAATTCCATCCCCCATCCTTTTAACAGCAGGTCCGTTAGTGTTGTTGTCCGCCGTGGACCTTGCCGTCATCGGTGGTGCGGTGAATCTCCTCGATGTGGATTTTCCCTTAGACAACAGGGTTTGGGCTGCGACTTTGTTGTCCTATTGCCTATTCTCGGTGGCCGCGTTTTTTTCCTGTCACTTGATGTTCGCACCGGCAAACAAGACCATAAACATGCTCAGAAGAGGGGAGCCTCCTTCCTCGGTTCGATTAAAGCAAACTTTGGATGTACTGGAACACTATCCCGGTCGTCTTTTGTTTATGAGGGTTCTAACCCTGGTCGGTGTCGCCTGCGTTGCATTTCTGCGCATTCGTGGACTGGAAGACGTAAGCCTCACTGAGAAGCTGGCTGCATGCAGCGTGATCCTCAGTGCAGGGATCGGTGTATCACTTTTATGGAGGGTATTGCTTGACTACACGCTGAAACAAATCCGTCTCAGAATCGCTGAATACCAATCGATTAGGGATGACTCCGCCCTTAAGACCGAATGGTTGCATGAAGGGCCGCTGAAAACCTTGAGAAATCTCTACCGGTCGGGTCTCATATGTTCAGGAGCCGGCATCGCTGTTTTGGCCCTGTTCACGGTCAAATTTCTTTCACCTCAAAGAAGGGCGATTCTGCTGCTGTTCACTTACGCACCTCTGACCCTGATCCTGCTCAGCTCCACTTGGATTTCCGCTGTGAAATACCTATCACGTCCCTTGATTAACAAAGGTTTCACGTGCGACAAACAGGACAGAAATTCAACACCGCAAGCGGCCGCTCAAAACGTCACGAAAACATTCAAGGCAGCGCAAACTCTACCCTACATCTTCGCCCTCATCCAGTTCGCACTATGGATCATTGGAGGGATCCTGTTGACTGGACAAGCCGTGCGGCTTTTCGGCATGGATGTCGAAAATGCTGCTGCCATGTTCGCTTCGGCTTTTATAACAAGCCTCGCCGTCCTGCTTTACCAAGTTCTGTGGCACAGAAGATTGCTGCGTCCGTTCCTGCAGCAGATGGGAAAAAATCGCCGGCTGGAACTGGAACATGTGCGCAGTCCGCTTTCAGTAAGAGTCAAAATGCTCTCCGGATTCGGAATCCTGACGTTTTTCGCGTGCGCTACAGCCGTTTTCTGGAGCTTCATCCAGTACCGAAACCTCGCAACCGATTTCATAGAGAAGCAAGCGAAAATAAAGCTTGAGATGCTTAATGAAAAACTTGCGACAATGGAAAGACTCGAGCACGGAGTTCGCGAGCGCGATGTCATCGGCGTACTCAGGGAAAGCGCGGAGGTCGCTGAGGGAGTCTATTATTTCCTGACCCGCACCGGCAAGGTGTTCACGTTTGCCAACATCGAAGAACCCCCTCCCCTGCCGCTCGAGGCTCGAACGAAGATGCGAAAAAAGAAATCCGGCTTCATCAACCTCAGCCGGGAGAATCTTTCAGGCGCTTTCACTCGAATCAAATCCGGCGTAACGGAACTCGGATCCGTCGCCATCCTGTACCCCAGTTATAGGGGCCGGGATCAGGGTCTGGCCCGGCAAATCAAGGTACTTATTGTGTTCTTCGGACTACTTCTGGGAGTAGCTGCAGGAATCGTGATTCTGATAGTAGAGGATCTAACGCGTCCATTGAAAGGCCTCGAACGTAGGGTCGAAGAAATGGCCAGAGGGGATTTCCAACGGCCCATTCCGGCGGGCCTGGAAGTCGATGAGGTGGGTATGCTGGCGAAAGCGTTCGAGGGGATGAGACGTTCTCTTGATGAGAAACTCTCAACCATCGGAGCGCTGAACCTGGGCCTTGAAATAAAAGTAAAAGAACGAACGTCGGACCTGGCAAAGGCGAATGAAGAACTGATCGAAACGCTCGAAACACTTACCAAAACTCAGGAACAACTCATCCGATCTGAAAAACTGGCCTCCATCGGTCAACTCGTGGCCGGCATAGCTCACGAAATCAACAATCCCGTAAACGCTGTCACCAATTGTCTCGAACCACTTGAAAACGCAATGGAAGGTTTTCTCCAATCCCTGGACCGTGACGCTCCTGATTTCGCTCAGGCCGTTGAATTGTCGAATGACATCCGCCGGATCATCCGAATCATACGCAACGGAACAAACAGGACAAGACGAATAGTTTCCGCCCTCGGAAGTTACAGCCGAATCGACACGGAAGAAATGACCCTGGTGGATATTCATTCGGCTTTGAAAGACGCACTTGAAATAACCGCTCACCTTCTTGTAAACATAGAGGTGGAAACTATTCTGACCGAACCCGGTCCGGTAAAAGGAAGGCCCGGACAGATTGAACAGGTCTTGGTGAACCTCATCGCCAATGCGGCTCAGGCGTTGCAGGAAAAACCTGATGGAAAAATTACCGTGACGACCCGCTCCCAACCGGCCGCAAAAGAATGTGAAGGAAGCGATGAACTCGTCATAACGGTCAGCGACAACGGTCCCGGTATACCTGACGAACTGTTGCCCAAAATATTTGACCCCTTTTTCACCACAAAGGACGTGGGTACTGGAACAGGACTCGGCTTGAGCATTTCCCATGACATAGTGATCCGCCACGGTGGAAGAATCGAGGTCGATGGAAAATTGGGCGCGGTTTTCCAGGTCTTTCTGCCCAAGATGCCCGACAAGGAATCCGAATGTACGAGCACCGAAGACTCTCCCTCCGATTCGCTGTAACAACCTGGATATTGTGGCTGCTGTGGGCTTCGAGCGCCGCAGTCATGGTGAGGCGGATTTATTTCACCCAGGGACATGTTCAAGAACTACGCATGTCCGAGAAGAAACATCCGGCCCTGACCGATCGGCTCGTAGTAATTCTTCCCGACAGCGTTCCATTCGAGGAAGCGTTCGACCCCGACTATTTTCCTTTCATATCCAGCCTCCGCGACTCGTCCACATGGGGCTTGCTCTGGACCGAAGAACCGTCCATTTCGGGCGTGATGTTCGAGGCGACAGTCACGGGTAACCGATCCTTCATGTGGACGGCTCTCAGGGGCTGGAACATGCAGGAAATGCCGGAGGAAACTTTTCTGGACGGTCTGAAACAAGCCGGCTTACGGATCGAAGCATGGGGCGACAGCCCCTGGGGACAAAACGTCTCCACCCG
>SLPX01000114.1 GCA_007131745.1 Myxococcales bacterium | reverse complement strand
GATAATCACCGCAGATCAGGAATGCGACGACGGAAACAACCCGCCCGGAGATGGTTGCTCAGCGCTCTGTAAAATCGAACCCGGATGGGTATGCTCGGGTGAACCTTCCGTATGCACAACAGTCTGCGGAGACGGGCTCGTAAGAGGATCGGAAGAATGCGACGATGGAAACACCCAATCGGGGGACGGCTGCTCCGCGGATTGCACGATCGAAACCGGGTGGCAGTGCGCAGGCCAGCCTTCGATCTGCAACACGGTTTGCGGCGACGGAATAATCGCGGGCGAAGAAGAATGCGATGGAGACAACTTGGCTTCCATGACATGCCAGAACTACGGTTTCTATTATGGAGATCTTGTCTGTAAGTTTGATTGTACAATTGATAACTCCGGCTGCTACGGCTACTGCGGAGACGGCATAATAAACGGCGACGAGGAATGCGACGACGGAAACAACACGCCCGGAGACGGCTGCTCGCCCGAATGCACGGTTGAACCCGGCTGGCAGTGCTCGGGCGAACCCAGCGTCTGCCGATGCGTGGTATACGTCGACGGACTCATGACCGCACCCGACCCGGACGGCATGAGTTGGGCTTCTGCTTATCCGACCGTGCAGGAAGGCATCGACCAGGCGGCTCTTCTGGCCTCCAACTCAGGTTTCTGTGAAGTATGGGTAGCAGGAGGAACGTACCACATCTATGAAACATCAGTTAACGACACGGTGCATCTGGCATCCAACGTAGCGGTCTATGGGGGTTTCGACGGCACCGAAACATCCCGAGAAGAACGAGACTGGGAAATCAACGCCACCATCCTGGACGGAACCGACGGCGCCTCCGCCAGCATCAGAACGGTGGTCACCGCACTCGACACCACGGACGCTACAATGGACGGATTCATTGTGACCAGGGGGTTGTCGAACGCGACCGGCGGCGGCCTCCGGGCGACTTCCATCCAGAATCTGCACATCGAAAACTGCATCTTTGAACTCAACACAGCGGAAGACGGCGGCGGCGCTTACCTGGCGAATGGTTCTGCATCTTTTCACAACTGCCGTTTTTCGGACAACACCGCGTCAAGAAATCATGGAGGAGGAATCCAGATCTCGAACATGGAGCTATTCGCATCTTCCATCGTGTTCGAAAACAACACTGCTTCCAAGAGAGGCGGCGGGATCTACGCTGTGTCCAGCGGGTTGCACGTGGAAACTTGTTCAATCGAGGGAAACTCAGCGGAAGACGGCGGGGGAGCTTATCTAACCGGCGGCGCAGCGTTTTTCTACGATTGCACAATAAACAACAACGAAGCGACCAGGAATCACGGCGGCGGCCTGTTCGTGACCGGTACCGAGCTTTTCCTTGTCGACTGCACCGGGGCGAACAATATTGCCGACACAAGAGGCGGATTCCTGTACGCGGCGGGGAACACTTCTGTAGTGGAGTTCCAAAACGGCTTTTACGGCCCGGGCAACTATTCAGATGATCGGGGCGGGGCTGTCCATCTTGAAGCCGGCTGGATGCACATTTCCAATACCGTATTTGACAACAATTCCACCAGCAAAACAGGCGGCGCCCTGCATATCAAGTCAAGCGCAACGATCGTAAACGCCATTTTCAATGAAAACTCCTGCAATGAAAGAGGTGGAGGAATTTTCCTCGAACAAAGCGCCGTCGTCTCCATTGTAAATTCACTTTTCCATGCCAACAACGCCGGAACGGAAGGCGGAGGCGTCCGAATAGACCGGGGCACAATCAATGTCGCAAACTCTATCTTTTGGTTAAACGGACCAGACCAGATCTCGTCCAGGGCCGGCTCAACCACGACCGTGCGCTACTCAAACGTTCAGGGGGGCTACACGGGCACGGGAAACATCAACGTGGATCCAATGTTCGTGGATCCGCTGAACGGAAACTTCCGCCTGCTCGGCGGTTCGCCCTGCATCGACGCGGCCGACGGCGACCTGGCTCCGGAATTCGACATGGAAGGAAACCAGCGAGTCGACGACCCGGACACACCTAACACGGGCACCGGAACCCCCGACTACGCGGACATCGGACCCTACGAATACCAGCCCTGACCCTTTCGACCGTTTTTTACCCGTCCTGCTTAATCCGTCGAAAAGCTTCATAAACAAATGGCTGTAACGGCTTGTCTCTCAAATCTTTCCAATCCTTTTACATCTCAATAAGCTGAGCGCATCCTATATCCATCATATCATCCGAAATTTCTTCTTGGATTTTCAGATGTCTTTTACACACCTGAAGTGCAGGACAGCCCCCTTTGTGGCATCATTGATGTATGCATTGGAAAATGAAACATACCAGGCTCTCGTGTAATCACCATCAACGCTGGAATACGACCATAGACTTTCGGTGTCTCCGAAATAAGAGTATCTGCCGTCGGTGTGCCAGTCACATGAACATGTCGTTCCGGATCCGCAACCAAGAGTTAGGCAGTCATCGGTTATTCCACATTCGCCGCCGGTTTGGGTGTATTCACAATTGGTTATGATGGTTCTCATCTCGCTTATCGTGGGCAATCTTCCGCCCATATCGGCGCACTTAGCGCGGGCGCCGGAATCAAAATTGGTGCTCGTAGCCTGGAGTGTCGACCAGGCAAGTGAACCGACCGGAGTCCAGATGGTGGCTGAACACTCGCCGTCACTGCAAAACCCCGTTGAACAAATATGATCTTCATAACCGTATGTGCAGGTTCCATCCGCAGGATCGCAGGTGCCCAAAGAATGGTAGACGCGCAGGGTGTCACTTGAAATGCAGATATCTTCGTATGGTTCGTCACATACAACTGGTTCGGTATCGCACAATCCATCCCGGCATGTTCCCTGAAGCGTGCAGGGATCTCCGTCGTCACATATTTCATCTTCGTTTATATTTCCACTGAAACATTCCCCGGTGTCGGGATCACAGAATCCCTCCGTGCACGGACCGTCGAAGCCGGAGCAATCAACGCCTTCACAAAGGTCGATGCATCTTCCTTCTTCATTGCATGTCTCCCCCTCATCGCAATCACCGCAGGAAAAGCCGCACACAGGGTCGGGACCGCATACCCTTCCGGTGCAATCCGGCATACATGTATCCGTGATGCACTCCCCGTGGTCATTGCACGTCTCCCCCTCATCGCAATCACCGCAAGATACCCCGCACACAGGGTCGGGACCGCATACCCTTCCGGTGCAATCCGGCACACATGTATCCGTGATGCACTCCCCGTGGTCATTGCATGTCTCCCCCTCATCGCAATCACCGCAGGAAAAGCCGCAAACCGGATCGGGACCGCATTCACGGTTGGTGCACTCGGAATCATCGGGGCATACGATACCGGTCGAGTCCTTGGACGGGCAACCGGAGTAAGCCGGCAGAACAATTAACAATAATGACATACTAAGGATGGTTTTAAGGTTAGGTTTAATGAGTTTCATATTGAGTTTCTCCTCTGTTTTGACTGTAAAAAAGGTTAATGCCATGAGACGAAACCAGCGCAGAGTTTATTCCTTTTTCTTTTATCAAAAGCCTAAAATCAATGTTTTCTACCCTCGGGAACCGAGTGGTGGTATCAATGGTTCATACGGCTCCATTTGCGGTAACCGGGTCGCGCGTACGCGGCCGAATGAAAACGGACAGTAGGATGAAACGTTTTGCTATCATAGGAGTGGGCGGTTACGTAGCTCCCAGGCATTTGAAAGCCATAAAAGATACTGGAAACGTGCTGGAGGCAGCGCTCGATCCCAATGACTCGGTGGGAGTCATGGACGGTTTTTTTCCTGATGCGGACTTTTTTACCGAGTTCGAAAGGTTCGACCGTCACATCGACAAGCTCAGACGAAAGGGACCGGAAAAGTCGGTGGAATACGTTTCCATCTGTTCACCGAACTACCTCCACGATGCACATATCCGTTTCGCCCTCCGGTCTCGCGCCCATGCAATTTGCGAAAAACCGCTCGTGCTCAACCCCTGGAACGTAGACGCGTTAAAGGAATTTGAAAAAGAATCCGACAAAAAGGTCTATACAATTCTTCAACTTCGCAAACATCCCGCGGTGATAGAATTAAAAAGACAGGTCGAGAGCGATCCGGAAGCTGCAAAAAAGATCTACGACATAGATCTGACTTACATCACATCACGGGGACGTTGGTACCAGATTTCATGGAAGGGCGACCAGGAAAAATCCGGTGGAGTAGCGACCAATATCGGCATCCACTTTTTTGACATGCTCTTGTGGATCTTCGGCCCGGTAAAGCATTCAACAGTGCATGTCTCCGATAAAACAAGGGCCGCGGGTTACCTTGAATTGGAGCGGGCAAGAGTGAGATGGTTTCTCTCTCTCGAAAAATCGGACCTCCCTTCAAGCAGCTTGCAAAAGGGTCAGTCGACCTACCGGGCGATCCGGATCGAAAGCTCGAACTTTGAATTCTCCGGCGGATTCACCAACTTGCACACGATCTCGTATAAATCCATCCTTGCGGGTGAAAAAGGCTTCGGCTTGGACGATGGACGGCCTTCCATTCAACTGGCACACGACATCAGGGTTGAAAAACCCAATCCACGAAGCGGCGAAAAACACCCCCTCACGGAAAAAGTTCTGCGCACGCTGAATTGAAATTCGCCTTCTAATCCATGGTTTTCCGAATTATTTGGGAGCGAATCGCACTTGACCACCAGGAAGGTCAACGTCTAATATAAATTATTAAAAGACATGAGAAAAATCGTCGGCCCGGCCATTGATAAAAAGGGAACCGGCGATCACGAACACACGGACATCGGACCATACGAATATCAACCTTTGAAATATTATGGACATGAGGATGAAGATGACCGTTCTAAAGGCGGACGAGCACAAAGAATTTGATGTTTTGCAGGATGTTTTTTTTAAACCTTTTTTGCTGAAATCTTGCTCGGATGGTTCTTCGACCGTGGGCCGGGTTTGGGCCCAAAGGGCAATAACTCTTTACAAACCGGGCTTTTACAGCCTTGTTTTTACAAACGCAGTTCTGATCGCACTTTTGGCTTCCATGCTTTTTGTACCCGGGTGCGATTTCGACTCTACGGGCACAAACGGCGAAAAGGAAGCAGTGTGCGGAAACGGAATCATAGAGGGCGATGAAGAATGCGACGACGGAAACAGGTATCCCGGGGACGGCTGCTCTTCAAATTGCAAGGTGGAACCCGGATGGGAATGCCGGGGTGAACCATCGGTTTGCACTCCTATTTGCGGTGACGGAATAATCGTCCGGGGCAGGGAATTTTGCGACGACGGAAACACTGAGCCCGGCGACGGTTGCAGCGCGGACTGCCGGATCGAATCCGGGTGGGAGTGCTCCGGCGAACCTTCGGTTTGCACACCCATCTGCGGCGACGGGTTGGTGGTCGGCGAACTGGAATGCGACGATGGAAACAAGGTTCCGGGAGACGGCTGCTCGCCCGAGTGCACGATCGAGCCGGGGTGGGATTGCTACGGCACTCCTTCCTCCTGTTACCCGATATGCGGCAACGGGTTGGTGGTTGGCGGACTCGAATGCGACGATGAAAACAACGAACCCGGCGACGGTTGCTCCGCGGATTGCCGGATCGAGCCGGGCTGGGAATGCTCCGGTGAACCATCTGTGTGCACTCCAGTTTGCGGTGACGGCATCATCACAGGGGGCCAGGAATGCGATGACGCAAACAACGAACCCGGCGACGGCTGCTCGCCCGAATGCACGGTCGAACCGGGATGGTATTGTTACGGTCAACCTTCGCTTTGCTACACAATTTGCGGCGACGGCATAGTAGCAGGGGACGAGGAATGCGATGACGGAAACACATTGTACGGAGACGGTTGCTCGGCCTTTTGCGAAATCGAACCTTATTATTACTGCGACGGCGAACCCAGCCAATGCAATTGCAGGGTGCTGGTCAGAAACCATAGTCCCATCTCCATCGCGGACGGCGACACATGGGACACCGCTTATGATAACGTTCAAGCGGGGATCAATCGCGCCGCGGCGATCATCGATGCTTCGCCCAACGTGGACACATGTGAAGTATGGGTAGGAGAGGGAGAGTATTTCGTCCGGAAAACATCTGCAAACGACACCGTCCGCCTGGCTTCGAATGTAGCTGTCTACGGTGGTTTCGAAGGAACCGAAGCCACGCTTGAGCAACGAGACCCTTATGTTTTCGAAACAATTCTAAACGGCAGGGAAAGCCCGGTTAACCAGAACCGGGTGAACCATGTGGTGACGGCAAATAATACCCAGAACGCAATCATTGACGGATTCACCATCAGGTCCGGATTCACCAGTGACGAAGGCGCCGGCCTGAGAGCGATAGACGCTGCCGGGTTGCATGTTGAGAACTGCACGTTTGAAAACAACGAGGCCGATGACGGAGGCGGCGTTTATCTTTCAGATGTTTCCGCTGCTTTTCTGAACTGCGGTTTCTACGGAAACATCGCTTCTTCAAACCACGGAGGCGGTATTTTCGCCCGGAATTCGGATCTTCACATTACGGGTTCGGTATTTAAAAACAACGACGCGGACAGCTACGGAGGCGGCGTGTACACGATCGGGCAGAGCGGTTCAACGGGTATCTCAGATAGTTCATTCGGACCGGACAACACGGCGGACCGTGGAGGAGGTCTCTTTCTGCAAAGCGGGGAAATCCTGATATCGAATTCCTTCTTTATCGAAAACTCCACGAGCGGTTACGGTGGAGGCGTACACATAGAGGAAACATCCAGCGTCGAATGGGCCGCGGTGATTGAAAATTCGGTTTTCGCGGGCAACACATCCAATAGAGGAGGCGGCCTTTATCTTTTCCGAAGCAATTCAGGGTTGGTCACAGTGGTAAACTCATTGTTTTTTGAAAATCACGCGTCCAACACCGGCGGGGGAATCCGCAATTACGGCGGTTCGTGCATTGTAGCAAACACCATTCTTTGGCATAACGATTCAAATCAAATCGCTAACTCGGGAACTATCACGGTCAGGTATTCCAACATCGAAGGAGGTTATGGAGGCCCCGGCAACATAAATGAAGATCCGATGTTCGTGGATCCGGGAGATGGAAACTTCCGGCTTCAAGCAGGTTCACCGTGTATTGACGCGGCCGACGGCGACTGGGCCCCCGAATTCGACCTGGATGGAAATCCCAGGGTCGACGACCCGGCAACCGAAAAT
Source organism: Myxococcales bacterium (assembly GCA_007131745.1). The sequence goes on along the minus strand of SLPX01000114.1, from coordinate 17,082 downwards.
ACCGGCACGGGAACCCCGAACTACGCGGACATCGGACCATACGAATATCAACCTTGAGGATAAAGATGAGATATTTCAAGACACAGGGATCCACCGTGCCTGTTTTTTTCGCGCTCTTTGCATGCCACACAATAGTTGGAGGGTGCAGCTTCGACACTTCGGGCATTTCAATAAAAGACCCGGGCTTTGTTTGCGGAAACGGAATAATTGAACCCGGCCAAGAATGCGACGATGGAAACACCATGCCCGGTGACGGCTGCAGCGCGGATTGCCGAATAGAAACGGGATGGGTGTGCTATGGCGAACCTTCGGTGTGCCATACGGTGTGCGGCGACGGCGTTTTGGTGGGCGATGAAGAATGCGACGATGGAAACACCATGCCCGGTGACGGCTGTTCACCCGAATGCACCGTTGAACCGGGATGGGAATGTGCCGGCCAACCCTCGGTTTGCACGCCCGTGTGCGGTGACGGCGTGATTGGCGGAGAACTGGAATGCGACGATGGAAACACCATGCCCGGTGACGGCTGTTCGCCCGAATGCACGGTTGAACCCGGATGGTATTGCTACGGCCAACCCTCGGGTTGCTACACCGTTTGCGGTGACGGCATGGTAGCGGGCAATGAGGAATGCGATGACGGCAACATTCTACCGGGTGACGGCTGCTCGCCCGAATGCTCGGTTGAACCCGGATGGGAATGCCATGGCGAACCCTCGGTGTGTACACCCGTCTGCGGTGACGGCGTGATTGCCGGCGGACTGGAATGCGATGATGGAAACAACGAACCCGGCGACGGCTGCTCGCCTGAATGCACGGTTGAACCCGGATGGTATTGTTACGGCCAACCCTCGGTTTGCTACACCGTGTGCGGCGACGGAATAGTAGCGGGCGAAGAGGAATGCGATGACGGAAACGTGCTCCCGGGCGACGGCTGTTCGCCCACATGTGAAATAGAACCCTATTATTATTGCGAAGGCGCACCCAGCGTGTGCTCATGCGTGGTGCTGGTGAATGTTTCGGCGCCTCTCTCTCCTTCAAACGGCGCATCGTGGCCCGCAGCGTACCCCACGGTCCAGGAAGGCATCGACCATGCATCCTCTATCATAGAGGCTTCGAATGACATTGTTCACTGCGAAGTATGGGTCGCGGAAGGCGAATACTTCGTCCGCAACAATTCCTCAAACGATACAATCGCTCTATCTTCCAATGTTTGGGTATACGGAGGTTTCGAGGGAACGGAACACAAACGCAGCCTACGGGACCCGGATGTTTTCAGAACCGTGCTTGACGGCAGGGAACATGACACTTCTTCAAATCACGCAAATCATGTCGTCACTGCAAGCGAAACCAACAATGCCGTGCTTGACGGCTTTACGATTCAATACGGGCTTACGGGAGATGAAGGAGCGGGGTTGTATGGAGTGAATCCGCAGAATCTTCACATAGAAAACTGCCTCTTCGAACACAACGAAGCCGATGACGGCGGCGCTGTGTTTCTACAAAACGGCGACGCAGCCTTTTGGAACAACACATTTCACGGCAACACCGCCACTAACGGCCACGGCGGAGGAGTAAAGGTTATCAATGTATCCGTCGAGGTCACCAATTCAATCTTTTTTGCCAACTCGTCCACCAATAGAGGGGGCGGAATCAGAATCAGAGACTCCCATGCTTCCATCGTCAATTCCCTCTTCTACGAAAACTCGGCCGATACCAACGGGGGTGGAATAAGCCTGCGCTCCGCCACCGCGGAGGTCACAAACACTATACTCCGGCTCAACAGCCCCGATCAAATAGGCACATACCTATCAACCGGAAACGTCAACTATTCCAATGTCCAAGGCGGATACGGAGGCACTCAGAACATGGACGCCGATCCTCTGTTCGTAGATCCTGAAAACGGAGATTTCCGCCTTCAATCAGGTTCTCCCTGCATCGACGCCGCCGATCCCTTAACCGCTCCGGAATTCGACATCGATGGAAACCCCCGTGGAGACACGCCTGACATCGGCCCATATGAGTACCAACCCTGACTTCCGACCTCTGCTTCTTAGGGCCGACTCAAAAACAAATCCTGGATTCGTACGCGGATCCATCCCCCTTTCCGTCCTCAAATCTGGTTCTTGGTTTTCGTTTCGATCAGGAAGAAGCTTGCTCCATCAACTTATCAAGCTTTTTCAAGTTCAACTCCAACATCCGGTTGCCCGGCTCCATCATCAATGCCTGCTCCCACGTATCCTTGGCCCCCAAGTATTCCTTGCGCCGGAGATGCTCAAACCCCTTGTCCACCAGTGCTGAAAAATCTTCGTTTTGATCTATTCCTGCCTTCAAGCTCCCGGTCAGCTCTTTCCTGTCCAGCTCTTTCATGCCCTCTAACGCCTGCTCTTTTTTCCCTTTTGCGGATGTGGGCTTATCGAGCTTTGCTTTTGATTTCACACCCTTGATTCTTTTCGCCACAACATCTCTCTTCTCCTCGTAAACAAGTCGGTCAAGCATCTCTTCCGTCTTCTCTTCTTGTTCATCATGGTCCAAGACTCCTTCGTCCGCCAGTCTCATCCCTTCCAAGAGAAGCTGTTGCCAACCTGAATTCACAGTGCAGGTGTCGAAATCCATCAACGGGAGCGTGTTGAAAACCCCTTGTGTCGCCTGTAGAATATGATAAACGGCCTCCTCTCCCACTTTGCCGTTCCATGTGGCGTGGACTATTTCACCTTTTATTATGTGTATCATTCCCACTCGGCTTCCCTCCACAACCCTGAGAGCGGTTGTCCGATGGCTGAGGCACAACATCTGGATCACATCGGCAGTCGAAAGTGAGCCGAGATTGCCGCCTAGGCTTCCTTCATCATCGAGGAGACCTTGGATCATATCCCGCATCTTGTTCAGGTCGAAAGGCTTTTGCACGATCTGCAAACAACCCTGCCGGGTTGCCTGATCCTGGAGTTGGGCGACATCGAATGCGGTTATGATTATAACACGGGTTTTCGGTGAGTGGACAGCCGCCCAGGCAAGCAGATCCAGGCCGCTGATCCCCGGCATCCGCACATCCGTCACCATCACGTCGATTGATTGCTCGGACAAAATCTGTTGAGCCACCTCCCCCGAAGAGGCAAGCATAACGTCGCATTCGGAATTCAGGCTGTAAAGTTTCCTGTGAAGCCCCAGTAAAATCGTATCTTCGTCATCTACCAGCAGAATTTTTTTCCTTTTCAAAACATTCCTCGCTATCCGGTCAAAACACCGGGTAGATAAATCTCAACCAGGGTTCCCGCACCCGGAGAACTTTCCAGGTGTATGGTGCCTCCATGGGCTTCCACCAATTGGTAACAAACGGCCAATCCCAATCCGGTTCCGGTGTGCTTGGTGCTGAAAAAAGGTTCCACGGCATTGGCCAAAACGTCGGAAGTCATGCCGATCCCGTCGTCTTTGACCCAGATCTTCAAGTCTTGTCCATCCAACTCAGCGCTCACAATCACGCGACCTTTTCCCGCACTCAGGGCATCCACACCGTTGGCGAGTAAATTGATTAGCACCTGCTTCATTTGCATAGGATCGATCCGGACGGGTTGCAACGGAAGATGTCCAACGTTCACGCACCCCGACCTTTCGCCCAAACTGCGAATGGATCCATCAACGAGTTCCTTCAAAAACACTCTTCTACGCCTGGAGGGCTTATCCCGGACAAAAGTAAAAAAAGAGTCGAGCAGGTCGGTGAGGCGCTCCACTTCTCCCTGGACGATCTCGAAAGTATCTCCGAGCCCGGCCGTTTTCATCTCTGTTTCCACGGACTGCATCGTGGCCAGGATGCCGGCCAGTGGATTACGAACCTCGTGCGCCACGGTTGCAGTCATACGGCCTATCTCCGAAAGGCGACGAATCTGATTTTTCGACAAAATGTCGCCTATGTCGCGAAAAGTTACAATCGTTCCCACTTCCTGCTCGAAAATGCAACTCTGACTTCTGAATCCCACGGAAATTGTGGAACCATCACCCCGCTTCAACTTGATGTGCTTTTGAATGTCATCCGCTTCCCCGGCCCCGGATAGAACATCGTTCAGGTCGCGTCCGTGAGGATCCCTATCCAGAAGCTCTCGCGCTGCGCTGTTGGAATAAACTATAAGACCGTTGGAAGCTGCAAACACCACTCCGGTGCCCAGATGGTCCAGCAGACCTGATGCAAGAGAATTCACTTCACGCGGAGGTTCGGACCCCGATTTAAACACCCGCGGAAAAGCCAGGAACTTGGATCTACCATGAGCGCAAAGGACCAAACCCTTGCGTCCTTCGGACTCAGGACACATGCTGAATTTTCTCTTTTCCAGATCGTCCGGGAGCGGACACTTCGGACAATGGGAATCCGCGTCAAAGAAAACTTTGTGACACAACTTGCTCTGGGCCGAAACAAGCTGTACCCGGGCTGCATGGTTCACCGGCGTCAAAACCCATTTCGACCAGAAAAACAAGGGATAAGGCAATCTTTCGGCAATCTCGGTTTCCATGAAAAGATTACCGTCGTCCGATTGAAAAAGCCGCATCAAATCAGCTCGAAAAGTGTTCGTAAGTTCTTTGAATGCATTGCAGATCTCAACGGACTCCTCGTCCTTGCCGCACGGCAGAAAAACATCCGAGTTTTTTTCGATATAGGATATGGCTTCTCCAAGCGCGGAAAAACAACTTCCCGGAGTCAGCAAATCCTCCCAAAAAGATGATTTGCCCCCGGATGCAAGTCCGACCAGGGCCGAAAGAACTGAAGGCACTTGCCGGCAAGGGATGAGACCGCCCGATTCCTCGGAACATCGTTCCATGAATGCCGGAAGCGCTTCTCCGAGACATTCAGCCAATCGATCGCCTATGCCATCTACTTTTCGATCCACTTATCCACTCTCATGCATCACAAATACAATCCTGGCAAGAACGCTGGGAACCGCGGATAATTGCAAAAACAGCGCTTAGCGTCATCCGTCAATCCTCCAAGTCTTTCTTCCCAGCGAGGATACCCGACAACCGGCTCACCGATGATTCCAAAGCACGTAAAATGCGTCCGTGTCTCTTGCCGTATAAAACAAGACCCATGGATTCATCATCCACCCTGAAAAATTTTACAAACAAACCTGTGCCGCCGGCATCCTGAATTTCCACCGAAGTAACGGGGCCCAAAGGAACCAAGCTTCGTCCCTGGTTGGCCAAACTCTCAGCCAAACTCGAGATCGCCGCAAGCTCATCACTGTAACCGGGTTCACCGGCTTCAGCAAGCGACAAGCCTCGTTGATCCGCTATTACGGCAATCCTCCCTTGCGTATTAGCCAACACTGCTTCGAGCTCCATCTCAACATTTCCGGAAACAGTTTCCGAAATCTCAGTCAAATAGGGAGGCAGTTCAACCATCCTTGACTCCACCTCATTTGTCACATCCGGCGAATCATCGGGTGCAGCCTTTGTACCTGCAATCAACCGTCCTTCGAGCTCTTGTATTCGACTCTGGAATTCTTTTACCTGCTCGCTCAGTTTTTCCTGTTCGCCAATACGCTCTTTCAAGCGTGTGTTTTCATCGGCGTATTTCTGCAGATCCGAAACAAGGCGGCGCAGACGCTCGACCTTGATGACAAGCGCTCGTTCCCGGCGCCTCAAATCTTCAAGCTCACCATCCGGATCCTCACTGGGCAGAAGAACATCCAAACGCTCCCTTGCTTCCTTGAGTTCGGCTGAAAGCACGTCGACCTTTTCCGCCTTCTTCCTGAGGCTCTGCATCTCCAACCGAAGCTCCCGATAGGTTTGACGTTCCTCTTCCAAAGATCGTATCTTTGCATCGGCCTCCTTCCGAGCGAGCATCTCTTCTGCCAGCTTTCGCTCAAGCTGCTCGATTTCAGCCGAAAAATTTCTTCCCTTGTCCTGATGCTTTGCGCTTGCAGGAGTTCGGTCCTTTACATCCAGCCGATCAAGAAGACGGTCGTGAATCCTGGCTATTCTTGAACGATAAGCAGACAAGGATACAAGCAAACGGGAAAACGGGGTTTCAACATTCATCTTCCCGTTTGAATCCGCGCAAACTTCTCCTCTGCAAGCATCGACTGCTTGATTGGATTTCCCGTCGCCGGTTTCAGGGAGATCTGAACGACGGCTTCCGGCAGACCTCCGGCTTTCTTCGCTCACAGGATCTTCGTGATTTCGCCGACGCGGCGTTTTACATCCAGGAAGATTAGCCCCAGCTTTGCATCCGGAGAGGTCAACACAACCAGCACTGCATCTTCCCCGACGGCATTCAACAGAATGTACCCGTTGGGGCTTCGTACATAAGTCTGGTCCATCTGGCCACCCAGAAGTTCGGCCGATATCCGCTCGCCGACACCGAGCATGGCCGCGGCCATCCCGGAGACCACCTCTTCGTCAACCTCGCTCGGTAAAAGTGAGGCTACGATAAAACCGTCCGTACTCACCACCGCCGAGCCAATTATATCGGGTGAAGCCGATCTAAGGCTTCGCAGGACTTCTTGTATTCTCTCTGTTCGGGTTTCAGCTGGCATTTGGCACCTCTCTTTTCAATTTGGAAAGCACGTATTTTCAATCGGTAGACAGCATCAGGTTGCATTCATCGCCTGCCGACTTGAGTTCACAACGATATCGTTTCCCGACAAAGGCCGAGACAAGGCCGGCCCAATATTCATGAAACAAACTGCAAAGTAATGCCTCACCTTCCTTTTCCCCGCCGTCTCGAACCACCCGGCAAAACGCGCAGGGTGAGAAAACCATTTCAACCTCGTTTCCGTCGGCATGAAAATCAAAACCAAAAAGCAATTTCAATCGATTAAGAACCGCTTCCAGTTCCTTGTTTTCATAGGTTTCCGGCAAGTGCTCCGCAGCGGCCGCGCCTGCACGGCGGCCCACGGCTTTTTGGCCGCGGCCCATGGTTTCCGATATGGCGTCGGCCAAAGCTTTTAGTCGCACAGACAAGTCCTTGTACGCTTCCTCCATGTCATCGTCCGATAAGCTGCCCAGAGGAGTCGGCTCTTTCAGAAAACGCTCCACCAGTGCCTCATGACCGGGGATCCTGTGGAAAGGACGCAGCATTTCCACATCGTCCACCTCCACACATCCCGAAGGACACGCGTAAACACAAGAATAACAGCCGATACAGTCGTCCTGAGAGCGAACCAGGGCAAGCTCTCCGGCTTCATCCATCCCGAAAACATCCACGGGACAAATATCAACGCACAAAGTACATCCGCGACAACCACGATCCAATATTTTCACGGTGGGCACGTTTCACCTCCTCCGTAATGTTCTGAACAATTCGCCGTTCCGCCTGACGGTGACTTCAAGCTTCATGTCACCGTAACGATGAGTGGCGCAGGAAAGGCATGGGTCATAGCACCTGATGCTGAATTCAATTTCGTTCAGCAGCACCTCATCCGGACTATCCTGGTAGCGCCGGGCCGCCAGACCGATTGTCTCATTTATCGACGAAAGGTTTTGTTGTGTAGCCACCAACAGGTTGGCGCCCGTAACAATACCGTTTTCGTCTACCTTGTAGTCATGGACCAAGACACCGCGCGGAGCCTCCACGTGAGCACACGCGCTCTTGGGAGTAGCTGTAGGCACAGTGCGCACTTCTTGGGAAACCAATTCCGGATCACGCACCAACTCGGCAAGCCCTTCCGCTGCATACACCAGTTCTATGAGGCGGGCCATGTTATACATCACTGTTTGGTGGCAGGGTTTGCCCCATTTCTCCTGAAAAGCTTTCAGCTCTTCGTTTGCACGCGGTGTGGAGATGGTGTCGGCGCAGTTGATCCGGGCCAAAGGCCCCACTCTATAAGGAATCGTTGCGCCGTCTTTTACGGCAAAGACATGCTTGCCATACGACCCCGACACCACATCTTCCCGAATATGTTTTTCCCAATCATCCTCAGCGAATGTCTCAACCGCGCCGTCGGGCGATTGAAGCCTTAACTCGCCTTCATAAAGATCCAAAGCCCCATCCGAAACCGTGCCGAGATAGTGTGTCTCAAGGGGCAACGAAGCCAAACGCTCGGCCTGGCTTTCAAGCGCGGGTTTAGCAAACTCATACAGTTTGATTGCCAGAGGCACCGCTTCATCCACAAGAGAGATGAGTTTCTTGTGCCTTTCCTCGGACAAGGGCTGAGCCATGCCGCCCACAACCGACGCCACCGGGTGAGTGCCGCGGCCACCCACGACTTCCGTTATCTCCGAGCCTATTGTACGAAGCCTCAATGCCTGCTTAGTCACATCAGGCGCCTTGGCCAACATGGTCAGGATGTTCCTGGTGCCGTGCGGGGTATCCTCTCCAAGCAAAAGATCCGGCCCTGCCAGCGCGAAGAAATGAACCCCGTGTGAATGGAGAATGGCACCCAAATTCATTACATTGCGAAGCAACCAGGCGGCTTTAGGAGGAGTGACTCCATAAACTTTGTCCACCGCTCTCGAGGAGGCCAAAAGGTGTGTCACCGGGCATGTGCCGCAGATACGCGGCGTAACCATGGGCATCATCTCCACCTGCATGCCCACGAGAAAAGCCTCGAAACCCCGAAAATCCAGCACCTTCATAATGGATCTTTTTACGGTATCGCCCTCAAGATCCACTTCGACTCGGGCATGTCCTTCGATTCGGGTTACCGGATCGATTTGTATGTTTCGTGACATCGCTGAAAGGCTCCTTTCCTAAGCGCGATTAACTGCCGGACGACAATTGAGTTGCCACCCATTTCTTGAGCAAAAAAGTGGGTTTCTGGCGAAACACAGGTGAAGCCATGGCATAGGCGAAATGAGTCTTCGCGTTACGTTCGATTTCCGAAACGACATCCGCCTCCGGCACATTGGTCAAATGCGACATGCGCAAGGCAATCTCGGTCCGCACATCTTTTTGCGGTTCCAATATTATGGAATCGGACGGGCCGCCACAGGAGAAACAGGGAACTCCCACCTGCGGACAGGGGGCGAGACACCGGTCCAGCGTCACTGAACCAAAGCAAAGACAACCCTGGGAAAGAAAACAAAGGGACGGATCCAGGTTTGTCTCATGCGAGCGGATTATCTTTGCGGTCTCGGTCTTTACCATCTTCCGGTTACAGCTATAGCATACGTTGTGGCGCCCTACTGAAGCCGGTTTCTTCCCGCGCACGATGGATTGCAAGGCATCAAAAATAAACCCCGGGTGGGGCGGACAACCCGGCAAGTACACATCTACCTCGATTTCGGAATCCAGAGGCCGATTGCCGGGCAGAAGTTTGGGCACATCGTCCGGAGTTGTGTTTGTGCGCGTAGTAGGATTGCCGGTATATGCACCCTTGAAAAGTTCTTCTTCAGTGTGTGCATACCCGGAACTCTGAGGTCCTCCGTAAACCGGGCAAGTCCCCAAAGCGACTATCGTTGCGCAGGAATCCCGCATGTGATGCGCTGCCTCGATATCGTGCTCTGTTCGAATCGACCCGGTTATCAAACCCGCCTCCGCTTCCGGATAACCTTTCTCGTCCATCAGGATGGGAATGCGAACCAAATCCACTTCTTCCAAAACCTTGAGCAATCTGTCGTGGAGGTCCACAATCCCGAATTCACAACCCGAACACCCCGACAGCCAATCAATCGATATTCTGGCCTTTTGCATTATGACCTCCCTACTTTCTCGGCTCAAGAGTCAGCAACTTGATGCACGCGTTTTCACCGGCATGAACTATTTCGAGATTGGATCGCCTGCCATGGATCTGCTCCATGAGTCCGCAAAAAAGTCCGTGGTTCATCAGGCACAACGACAAACGCTGTGGATAGCCGTAACGAAACAGAGTGTTTCGAACAAGACAATTACGAAAAACAAGATGAACCTTTGTAACCCCATCCTCTCCCGTCACTATCTTTGGTTCCCCTTTACGATGATAAACCTCAAAGGCCCATCGCATTCCTATGTCGCACATCTCTTCCCACACACTGTCCAAGGCGCGTTCCAGGTCATCCGGTTCCGAACGAGTCGCTTTGTGTTTCAAACCGCTCGCTCGGCCTGCCCGGTAGGTAATCCCCGGCGCTCCCCGGCCTAAAAGCTTCTCCAACCCATTCGCAGCGCCTCCCAGAAAAACCATCATCCCATGCAATGTTTCCAGAGATATCTTTTGTGTCATCGGTTTTTTTCCATCATCTTTCCATGATCACCGGACATCCAAACTCCACTTGATCCAAGACCCGTTTCCTGTATCAAGTCCAAGATTATTTCGGTCGCCCGGGCTCGCGAACTGGATGGTAGGTCTTCCTCCATTCCGCTGGTTTCTATCAGTACAAAACAAACTCTCCTTGGCATTCGTTCCGGATACAAAGCCTCAACTACCTTGAGTGCTTCATAAGGTCCGATCTGATGCATCGTAACCCCGCCGACAGATACCGAATCCACCGGCAATCCGTCGAACTCGAACACCTCCACCCATCCCGGCTCTCCCCCGAGAGCACACGCGTCAACCACCACTAAGAGATCCTGTTTGCGAGCAATGTCCAACAACCCGAGTCCGCCTCCGCTTAGTTCTACTAATTCAAAATCTCCGCTTAACAGGTTGCGAAGATCCTCCACCACTTTCGGACCGATTCGGTCTTGCTCCACAAGGCGATTTCCCACGCCTACAATTGTGATTTTTTGCATCTTCTCCGACACCTGAACCGCCCTTGCAAAATGAAACCCTGTTAAAAAAGCAATGCTAATCAGCGATTATGACTAAACCATCACTCAAGGATCAATGATCTATTTCCAACTGGCTAAGTTTATCATCTTTTAGAGTGCGGGCAACAAGAAATTGCAGTTTTGCCGGAATTGTACCTTAAACAAAGAATTGCACAAAAAAGACTCTCTTGACCTTGATCAAACTAAGCACCTAATATGATTCTATGGGCCATGGAGAGACAATCATGATTTTTGCAAGCAAACTGCGGGACATTATAACTCAACTGAATTAACTCAATGGTTACTTGTTCTCCTTTAATATTTTCTCTCTTGAGAAACACAAGAGGTTTCAAACCCGCATTTTTCGTGGCGCTGTTTGTTTTTACCTCGGGATGCACAACCGAATTCGGATCAAAAAAGCCGGTATGCGGAAATGGTGTCATGGAAGCGGGTGAATCCTGTGATGGCACCGATTTCGGGGGGCGTGCATGCTCTGATGTGACTAACTTCGATGATGGCGAATTACTTTGCACCGATGATTGCAAGCTGGATCTTTCTCTTTGCCACACATGCGGAAACGGCACAATAGAAGGGCCGGAAGTGTGCGACGGGGAAAACCTAGGCTTTGCAACTTGCATGGATTACGGTTTCTACGGAGGAACGCTCTCTTGTCTTGCCGACTGCTCGGATTTTGACTCATCGGGTTGCGAAGGTTTCTGCGGCGATGGAATCATAAACGGTGATGAAGAATGCGACGACGGCGACACTGAACCAGGTGATGGCTGCTCTCCTGAATGCACAATCGAACCCGGGTGGGATTGCGAAGGCGAACCCTCGGTGTGTACGCCCATATGTGGAGACGGCATTTTGGCCGGCGACCTGGAATGCGATGACGGCAACACTGATTCCGGTGACGGATGCTCTGAAGAATGCAAGGTGGAGCCTTATTTTTACTGCGAGGGGGAACCCAGCGTCTGTATTTGCAGGGTCTTTGTGGACGGACGTGTCTCGTCTGATGAACAAGACGGTGTTTCCTGGGCGACCGCGCTGACCGAAGTGCAAGATGGCATCGACCGCGCTGCATCCTTGATTTCATTCACTGCAGCTCAAGAATGCGAAGTGTGGGTTGCAGGCGGGGTGTATCACGTATACAAAACCTCGCCGAACAACTCGGTAAACCTTGCCTCGAACGTGGCCCTCTACGGCGGATTCGACGGAACCGAAGAGCGCAGAGCGGAGCGGGATTGGCAGGCAAACGAAACCATTCTCGACGGCTCCGATGAGAACTCGTCCACAAACAGAGTCAATCATGTCATTCGGGCTTCCGACGTGGAAGAAGGAATCCTGGACGGATTTTTCATAATCAACGGCAATACAGACAACTTCGGCGGCGGTCTGCAATCCGGGTTCAGCAGCCTGCACATCGAAAATTGCGTGTTTTCGAATAACGAGGCGGAAGAAGGCGGCGGAGCCAACTTTTGGCAATCCAAAGCAACTTTGTACAATTGCACTTTCAGTGAAAACTTTGCTCAATCCACTGGGGGCGGATTGAGGGCAAACGACTCGGAATTGTCACTTTTCGGCTGCACATTTCTGAACAATACCACGAGTGAAGATTCCATGAACCGGGGCGGTGGTGTTCATGCAGAGGGAAACACGGGCACAATAGAAATTTTCGATTCAACTTTCGGACCCGGAAACCATTCCACGAGGGGCGGAGGGGTCAACGTTGGAACCGGAAACCTGTTGATCGTGAATTCCCATTTTGAAGGCAACTCCAGTGTCTATTCCGGAGGCGGGCTGCGATCACGGGGAAACACAACCATCGAAAACTCAGTTTTCAGCTCGAACACGAGCCAATACGGCGGAGGTTTTGTAATTCCGGAACACGGCTTGGCGGTTGTAAGTGATTCTTTGTTCAGCTCCAACATGGCCGACTCGGGCGGAGGTGGCGTTTTGTTGGATGTCGGCACCTTTTTGCTTGTTGAAAATTCGTTCTTTAATGAAAACACGAGCAATGAAGGAGGAGGAATCCGAGTGGGCTCCAACTCCGAGGCATTGATACAGAATTCAATATTTTGGAAAAACATCGCTGATGCAAATGGTGGTGGTGTTTATGGTCGTATCACTTCCACTGTTTCGTTCATTAACTCGCTTTTTTACCGAAATGAATCAGGATCCCACGGCGGTGTCTTTATGATGGCAAACACTGACTTGAATGTTGTAAATTCGATTTTTTGGAACAATGTTCCCAATCAAATCGGTTCCTCGGGTACGCCGGAAATACGATTTTCCAATATCCAAAACGGATCGCCGGGTTCGGGAAACATCGATGCTGACCCCCTATTCATTGATCCTGAAAACGGAATTTTCCGCCTTCAGGCAGGATCCCCGTGCATAGATGCAGGCGACGGCGACTGGGCCCCCGAGTTCGACATGGATGGAAACCCCCGTGTCGATGACCCCGCAACCCCCAACACCGGTTCCGGCAATCCCAATTACACCGACATCGGTCCCTACGAATACCAGCCATGAAGGATGGTTCCGAGAAATCAGGGAAAACGAATTATTGTTTTTTGCTTTGTTTTGCCGCCGTATCAACATCCCTTTTTGTGAGCTCTCCAGGCTGCAAATTCGACCCGTCAGGCATCAAAGGATATGAAGATAATTCCAACAACAACACCAATGGAAGTGTTTGCTCCAACGGAATTATCGAAGCCGGTGAAGAATGCGATGACGGAAACACCGAACCGGGCGACGGTTGCTCTCCTGATTGCACTATCGAACCCGGCTGGTATTGCGAAGGAGAACCGTCTGTCTGTTACACCATATGTGGGGACGGCATAGTCGCTGGAAATGAAGAGTGCGACGATGGAAACACCGAACCAGGCGACGGCTGCTCCCCTGATTGCACTATCGAACCCGGCTGGCATTGCAACGACGGCGATCCTTCGATTTGCGAACCGATCTGCGGAGACGGTTTGATAACAGGGAACCAGGAGTGCGACGATGGAAACTCGGAACCTGGAGACGGCTGTTCACCCAATTGCACAATTGAGCCGGGGTGGTATTGCGAAGGAGAACCGTCAGTCTGTTTCACTATGTGTGGGGACGGCATAGTCGCTGGAAATGAAGAGTGCGATGACGGAAACACCGAACCAGGCGACGGCTGCTCGGAAACCTGTCAAGTTGAACCCTACTATTATTGCGACGGTGAACCCAGCGAGTGCCGTTGCGTCGTCAAGGTAAACATCGCAGCCACCGTTGATCCATACGACGGAATATCATGGGAATCCGCCTACCGGACACTTCAACAAGGCATCGAACAAGCGGAAAACCTTATAGCGTCCACACCGGTCGACACTTGTGAAGTATGGGTGGCTCAAGGCGTATATCATCAATACGTAGAAAGTTTAGCAGACACTGTATCCCTTGCCTCAAACATAGGTGTCTATGGTGGATTCAACGGAACGGAAACCACAAGGGCGGAAAGAAATCCGGAAACACAAGTAACCACGCTCGACGGAACCATGGACTCAGGTTCACCGGTTCGAGTGTATACTGTTGTAACCGCCGCATATGTTGAGAACGCAACCATTGACGGGTTCAACATCATCAATGCACTCGGGGTTTCGCGAAACGGAGGCGGCCTCTTTGCAAACCACAGCGAAATCAAGGTAAAAAACTGCACATTCTCTAACAACTCGGCCAACAACGGCGCCGGGGCGTACATCGCCAACAGCACGGCCGTATTTCGCAACTGTACATTCACCGGAAACAACGCGTCCGAAAGAGGCGGCGGGTTGCGAAGCTATTATGCTGATATTTCGCTGTTCAACACATCGTTTTCAAAAAACAATGGATCCAACACAGGGGGTGGAGCCGACATGTCCTACGGATCCGCGGAATTCCACAACTGTGCATTTGTTGAAAACACAGCCGGTACAAACGGCGGCGGCTTGAGAGGTTATTACACGAATGTTTTACTGTTCGACAGCTCGTTTTTTCAAAATACGGCAACTACAAATAACGGTGGCGGCGCGGAACTATCCTACGGATCCGCGGAATTCCACAACTGTGCATTTGTTGAAAACACAGCCGGTACAAACGGCGGCGGCTTGAGAGGTTATTACACGGATGTTTTACTGTTCGACACATCGTTTTCAAAAAACATCGCATCCACGAATCACGGAGGCGGCGCGGATCTCGTGTACGGATCAGCGGTGTTCAACGGGTGTGATTTATACAAAAACGGGGCGCGACTGTACGGTGGTGGAGCAAGAATACATGAGATAGATGTCACATTTACCAATTGCTCGTTTTCAGAAAACGATTCGGTGATGGAAAGCGGAGGAGGCGTTTATGTCAATTATCGTTCAGCCGAATTCAGTAATTGCGAATTTATCGAAAACAGAGCGAGCAACCGGGGCGGTGGTTTAGGAACTTATGGCTCGAGTGTCATTCTGTCCGACAGTGTGTTTTCAAACAACATTGCTGTCACACAATCAGGCGGTGGAGCGGATATCGTTTACGGGTCAGCGCATATGACAGGCTGCATTTTTTCCAACAACACTGCCGGAACCTTTGGCGGCGGATCGAGAGTCCACCTCGCCACCGGTTCAATCTCCGGCAGTTCGTTCGCAAACAATACTTCAACCGCTAACAGGGGCGGAGGATTGTATTCGAATTCACTCGACATGCACATTTCGAACTCGTTTTTCATGGATAACACCAGTGCATTGCCAGGCGGAGGCATTTTGCTGGCGGAAAGAGCAATCATAGAAAACTCCGTATTCCTCCGTAACAAAGGCTCAGCCGGAGGCGGCATTTATCAAAACTCGCACTTTTCTGCGACCATTACAAACTCGCTCTTTTTCGGAAACAATGCGACTCTACCGACGGCAGGCGGGGGCATACATGTTGCTTCATACGGAACGGTCAACATTGTCAACAGCATACTGTGGCAGAACACCTATACACAAAAGACGGGCGATAGCTTCGCAAACATCACTCTCAGGCACAGCAATGTAGAAAACCTTCACCCTGATAACCTGACCCAGGGAAATATCAGTTCCGATCCGTTGTTCGTTGATCCTGAAAACGGAAATTTCCGCCTTCAGGCAGGATCCCCGTGCATAGATGCAGGCGACGGCGACTGGGCTCCCGAGTTCGACATGGATGGAAACCCCCGTGTCGAAGACCCCGCAACCCCCAACACCGGTTCCGGCAATCCCAATTACACCGACATCGGTCCCTACGAATACCAGCCCTGATTTCCAACATCTCCCGTCCGTCCGAAAATCACAGATTGTTCCGATTGGGAGCATGCTGTTCGGCTGTCTGCCGGCTTATTCGCCCTTCTTTAACGAGTCTTCTGAGACTTTCCTCCATGGAAATCATTCCAGCGTCACGCCCGGATTGCAGGTAGCTTTTTATCTGGTGTGTCCGCCCCTCCCTAATGAGGGCGGAAAGAGCCGGAGTAACCACAAGCAATTCCACCGCGGGCACAAGTTTTATACCACTTTTGTCAGGAACCAACCGTTGGCTCACCACGGCGCGCAACACATCCGCAAGTTGCAATCTGACCTGGGGGTGACGAAACTCGTCGAACACATCCACCATACGATCGACGGCCATATCCGAAGTGCCGCAGTGGAGAGTTGACAACACCAGATGCCCTGTCTCTGCAGCAGTAATTGCTGCAGCTATCGTATCCCGATCTCGCATTTCCCCCACAAGAATTACATCCGGCGATCCCCGAAGCGCGGCCCTCAACCCCAAGGCGAATGAAGGCACATGCCTGCCCACCTCGCGCTGGTGGAAAACACAACGTCCAGGCGCATATCGATATTCAATGGGGTCTTCGATTGTGATGACGTAACGCGAAAGAGTACGATTAAGATGACCCAGCAAAGCCGCCAAGGTGGTCGATTTTCCACTCCCGGTGGGGCCGGTAAAAAGCACAAGCCCGTGAGGATAAAGCGCCAAATCCGCAAGTTTTGCAGGCAAACCCAGGTTGTCAAAATTCGGAGCAATGCGCGCAATGGGTCTTATCGCAGCGGTTACCCCGTTAATGTGTTCAAACAAGCTTACCCTAAATCGTAAAACCTTTTCGCCCGCGGCTGAGTCCAGCTCAAGCGCCAAATCAACACTGCCGTCTCTACTGAGCAAATTTCTATGGCCGGCCGACATCACGGGCGCCAACAAACTGAAGATCTCCTCTCGACTCACGGGTTCATCAGCGAAATTGTTGAGACGTCCGTTTTTTCTCATTCTCGGCACCTCATTTTCCGCCAAGATTATATCCGTAGCGTCCATTTCCACTGCATGTCGCAGTAAACCCTCCATCCTGATCCGTTCGGGTGAAAACAATGCTCGTGAATCTTCGAACTCGTTAAACACCCCGAGCCCTTCAGCTCGCTCATCGTGTT
>SLPX01000041.1 GCA_007131745.1 Myxococcales bacterium | reverse complement strand
CGGCCTGATCACCCAAAACGAAGGAGGCGATTATCTCGTTTTACATGACCATGGATTTTCCATGTCCATGACAGGGGGTTTTGATACAATCCCCCCTCAACTCGACTTTTACCACATGGGATTCGGCTACCCATGCCATCCCACCAACCCGATCATCATTATCGCCGATGAACCAATCGCGGTCGAAGACATACTTCAAAATCTTGTTCTGACAACCTCGACGCCGGAAAACGTCGGCTTTGAAATTGAGGTGGACGAATCACAAGTTGCGGGCGGCTACACGCACATGTTCCGGCTCAGAGCGCTGCCTTTTCTTCCGATCGATACAAACTCGACCCTCGAGGGGGCGGGTCCGATTCAAGACCTGGGTGGAAACAACTGGACCGGATCCCTCCATTTCATCGGCCCGTCGATTGGCGAAACCCGGGTCACGCAGACATCTTTCGATAACGAAAACACTCACGGTTTTTTCGACACGTTCGGCATACCCAATGTCGAGATATGGCCGGAACCCTATGCTGAAAACGAGCGTGCCCTGGAAGTTCACTTCCCCGGAGCTTGGGGCCTCGCCTCACTGAATGAAGAAACCATCGCCTTGGAAGTTCGTCTGACCTTCATTGCCTTCGACCCCTATGGCGCCTGGGTAGACATCAACGACAACCCGGATTGGGTATTTGAGAATCTCGGCTACACGGTAACTGCTGCGTCGACCTCGGTAAACGTATCGTTTGAACGAAATATGTTGGATCGAGGTTTTACCTTTTTAGGCAGCGGCCTTCATGCAATCGACCCCGAAACAATTCGGCTCGAAGTTTCCGAAGCGGCGGGACAAGATGTACTCATAACCTTTTCCACAAGGAGCTTTGTTTTTTCACCGCTTCACTTGGAGGGAATGCTGATCATAGACCGGGTCGAATTTGAAACCGGACCGTAACTTTTCATAGAATCGAAATAGAATCTTTTTCAGGACCGGGATCCTAGGATCATGTGCATCGCGACCCGAACCCCGTCGGCCGCGCTAGAAACAATCCCACCCGCTAAACCGCTTCCTTCTCCGACAAGGTAGAGGTTTTCAAATCCCCTGCACAGCCCGCCTTTCTCGCGAATCGCCTGTATGGGAGCAGATGTCTTGCTTTCCAACCCCAACAGATTGCCGGTTTCGAACCCCCGCATCCGGCGGATGAAATCCTTCAATCCGGCTCGCATCGAATCCACCAAGATACCGGGAAGCAACTCCCACAGCGGAGCGGATACAAGGCCCAGGGGATAAGTGGATTGCAACCCGAGTGTCCGAAGCTTTCCCTCGATGAAATCTTGAATGCTGCACCCGGGAGCGGCGTACCCTCCGGTGTATCGGTAAAAACCCCTCTCCAAATCCTCCACCATGTCCAACGCCTCCTCGGGTGACACTTCCCGGCCCGCTGATTCTCCGGGATGCAATCCCACCACACATGCAGCATTACCGAAACTCCCGTCGCGGGCGTAGTAACTCATACCGTTTGTGATATTGGCACCGGCATATGCGGTAGCAGGAACAACTCTTCCTCCCGGACACATGCAAAAAGTGTATACGTCATGTTTGCCGTCGCCGCGGGATGTAAGCCTGTATTCAGCGGACTTCACCCCCTCCAACGAGGTTCTTCCCCACTGGGCCTCATTGATGATTTCTTGCAGATGTTCCATCCGGCTTCCAATCGCGAATTTCTTTGTCTTGAAGCCGACCCCCCTTCTCATCAGCATCCGGTAGGTCTCGTACGCTGAATGACCGGGCGCAAAAATGAATCCATCCGCTGCCATCAGCCCGGCGGAAGTCACCGCTTCGGTTACTCTCCCGTCTTTCAAGACCAGATCCTCGAGCATGGTGTCGAACAAGATACTTCCGCCCGACTCGGTGTAAACGCGACGAAGTATCTTCACTATCTTGACCAGGTTGTCGGTTCCGAGATGGGGATGAGCCGAATAGGCAATCTCCGGGGGGGCTCCGGCTCGAATGTAGGTGTCGATGATGAAACGTCTCTCCCTGCCTATACGTCGGGATCTGGATGTGAGTTTACCGTCCGAGAATGTACCGGCCCCGCCTTCTCCGAAAGCATAGTTATTGGATCGGTCGAATGTTCCGGTTTTCTCGAATTCTTTCACTGCGTGTCTTCTTTTGTCCGCGTCCGACCCCCTTTCGACTATGGTTGTTCTAAAACCGGCTTTTTGAAGCACGTAAGCGCAAAAAAAGCCGGCAGGCCCGCTTCCCACAACCAGAATGTGTTTACGGGTTTTGACGAACGGGATCTCCAGAGCCTCGACATGGGGAACAACCCCTCCTTCCAGTTCATCCGATAACACACCTATCCCCAAATTCCAGTGAATGTCGTTCTTTTTCCGCGCGTCCAGGCTTTTCCTCTCCATTTGAAAAGTAAATGAACGGATCCCGAGGCGCCGGGCGATCATATCTCTGAGCATATCATCGTCGTATCCTGGGGGCACGTTTATGGAAATCCGTTTATAACCCACGAACAAAAACTCCTGCAAAACACCCCGAGAATAAATCCAAAATCAAAAAACTCGAAAGCTTTTCCGTTTGTGCATAATGCCTTGACGATAGAATTTTGCGCCCATAATAATCACACGAAACATCGGCGGGGACTCGCACGAATCCCGTCTGAAAACAAATTTTTTGATCGACCCGGAGGATTTTATGCCCTTTCAACCACTGGATTTTTACAAGATTGACGACTTGTTGAACGAGGAAGAACTCATTATTCGTAACACGGCCCGAAGATTCGCGGATCGCGAGGTCATCCCGGTGATAGCAGAGCACTGGGAAGCCGGTACCTTTCCCAAGGAAATGGTAAAGCAGTTGGGTGAATTGGGGTTCATGGGACCTTTCGTGCCCGCGAAATATGGTGGCGCGGAATGTTCTTACACGATGTATGGGTTGATCTGCCAAGAACTCGAGCGAGGTGATTCCGGAGTTCGCTCTTTCTGTTCGGTGCAGGGTTCACTCGTGATGTACCCGATCCTTCACTTCGGCTCTGAAGAACAAAAAATGGAATACCTCCCGAAACTTGCAAGCGGAGAATTCGTGGGGTGCTTCGGGTTGACCGAACCCGACGCAGGTTCGGACCCGGGTTCCATGATCACCCGCGCCAAGAAAGACGGCTCGGACTGGATTTTAAACGGCGCCAAAATGTGGATAACCAACGGCACCATATCCGATATCGCGGTGGTCTGGGCCAAAGACGAACAAGGAAAGGTCCGGGGCTTTATCGTTCACAAGGACGACAAGGGGTTTTCCGCGCCCGAGATGGTGCACAAAGTTTCTCTTCGCGCATCGGTAACTTCCGAACTGGTCCTGGAAGATGTTCGCATCCCCGCTGACCGGGAACTCCCGAACACATCCGGCCTAAAAAGCCCGCTCATGTGCCTTACTTCCGCGCGCTATGGGATAGCCTGGGGAGCCGCCGGAGCGCTTCAGGGCGTACTGGATGAAGCCCTTCAATACACTCAGGAACGGGTCCAGTTCGGCAAACCGATTGCTTCTTTTCAGATCACCCAGGCGAAACTGGCCGATCTCGCCACTGATCTGACCAACTCCCAACTGCTTGCCTATAGGCTCGGCCGCATGTGGGACTCGGGAACAATGAAGCACTACCACGTATCCATGGCCAAAAGGCACAACGTAAACGCGGCCCTGGAGGGCGCGCGCAAGGTGAGAGCCATGCTGGGAGCAAACGGAATCTCGCTTGAGTACCAGGCGATTCGGCACATGTGCAACCTGGAGTCGGTGCAGACATACGAAGGCACCTACGAAGTACACACTTTGATCCTTGGAGAACACCTGACCGGAATGTCCGCTTTCGGCAACTGATCGACCGGAGGAAAAAACCATTGCTGGAACAAACCGCAAAACAAACCGGAAGTAAAAAAGGCAAGGCCCTGATAGACGGCTCCTTGCTCATCACAGAATCCCTGGCGCGCGCCGGCGCGGATGTTTTCGTCGGCTACCCGATAACACCCTCGAACCTGCTCTACCTGTACGGATCCAAACGCTTTCCGATCGCTCTGGCCGCGCCGGACGAAATAACGACCGTGCAGTGGATGGCCGGTTTCGCCGCGGCCGGAAAGATCCCAGTAACGGCCACATCGTTTCCCGGTTATGCTTTGATGGTGGAATCGGTGAACATGGCCTACATGATGGAACTGCCCATGGTGATCGTCTTGACCCAGCGGTTCGGCCCTGCCACGGGGACCGCGACCCTGGGCGCCCAAGGCGACCTCCTCCTTCTCCAGGGGTCCATATCGGGCGGCTACCCACTTCCGACGCTCTGCATTTCAGACATGGATGACTGCTGGTCGATCTCAGCGCAAGCAGTCCGCATGGCCGTCCGCCTGCGCACCCCGGTTGTGCTGCTCACATCGAAAGACGGCGTCATGACCCTCAGGAGCTTTGACGCGTTTTCGCTCGACGAAATCAAGCCGGTCAACCATGAATTCTACAAAGGCGACGCAACTTACAGGCCATACGAACCAAAGGATGACCTCGTCCCCGCGTTTTTGCCGGTCGGAAATCACAAGCACCGGGTGCGGATCACCGCGTCCACGCACGATCAAAACGGCTTATTGAAAAACGCCACCGCGGAAGCGCTGGAAAACACCCGCCGCCTCTCCGGCAAACTCGAAAAGAACATCGGAGACTACACGTTTTACGACCTGGACGAACAGGAAGACGCGGAAACACTGATTGTCTCCTACGGAATAACCGCCCAGGCGGCAAGAGAAGCCAAGACCATCCTCAGAAGACAAGGAAAAAAAGTTTCTCTCCTGGTTATGAAAACCATTTTTCCCGTGCCCCCGGTTTACTGGTCGATCTTTCAACGTTACAAGCGACTGGTCATTGCGGAGGAAAACCTTCACGGGTCACTTCGCCAGGCGCTTTTCGGCCTGGCCGAAAGACCGGACGTAGCAAAGGTCAACGTGATTGGAAGAGCGGTGACACCCGAAGAAATCGCAGGGGAGGTGAACAATGGTGGATAAACATCAAGAAATAGAGAGCTACATCGATGTAAAAGATCTGCCCTATTGCAAGGGGTGCAGCCATCATCTCATAGCGCGGGAAACCGGAAAGGCGCTGGCGAAAATCGGTGTGGACCCTATGGATGTGATCGTCGTAACCGATATCGGGTGTCACGGCATCATCGACAAGCGTTTCAACACTCACACCGTCCACGGACTGCACGGCCGTTCAATCGCGCTGGCAACCGGAATATCCGCGGCCCTGGCCGACCCCCGAAAAAAGGTGATCGTGTTTATCGGCGACGGGGGAACCACCATAGGAATCAATCACCTCATCAGCGCGGCCCACCGCAACATCGATATGACAGTGTGTGTGCATAACAACTTTCTCTACGGAATGACCGGCGGACAGCGAAGCGACCTCACGCCCGGCCCGTTCCTCACTCGCTCTCCGATCAAAGGTTTCACGGAAGAACCCCTGGATATCATGAAAATCACCCGCGACTCGGGCGCTGCCTACGTGACCCGCATCCTTGCCAAGAAGGGGGATGTCTCCGACACCCTCGCCGAAGGGATGCAGACAAAGGGGTTCGCGCTCATTGACATCCTGGAAGTGTGCCCCAGCTACGGGACAAAAGAAAATCCCGACCTGAAACTCGCTCAGATGTCGGAGCAACTCGGCCTTCCCCTGGAAAAACATGTAAACGAGAACCCGAAAGCCGCGGATATCCGGCCGCGTGAAAACATCAAATCTCTCATGGATTCTGTGAAACCCATAGAGGTGCAATTCGGTCACAACCTCGCCGAACCGCTCACCATCCTGCTGGGCGGCTCGGCCGGAGAAGGTGTCCAGTCGGCTGCAAATATTTTCGTCACCGCGGCGATATCCTGCGGCCTACACGCCACAAAGAAAGGCAACTACCCTGTCACGGTCGGCACGGGTTTTTCCGCTGTTGAAATCATTCTCTCACCCGAACCCATCGAATTCACGGGGATTCGAAAGGTCGACTGGGCCGTGGTCTCGACCGCGGACGGAATGGACTACCTCAAAAAACACGTTGAATCGATGACAAGTGGCCACCTTCTCGCGGACTCTTCATGCGCCATACCAGCGACAGGGGAAAACACCTCGATCCACAACCATGACTTCGCAACCACGGTGCGCCGAAAAGAAGTCAACCTGGTGATGCTCTTTGCATTGCTCGAACTCTCCGGCGTCTTCCCGGTCGAGGCTTTCACCCGAGCAATCGGAGCGACAAAAATCGGCGCCAAGTCGGATCCGGAAAAACTCGCAGGTGTTGCAAAAGACATCTGCAACAAGCCTTGACGCTGTCCCATACTCCTCCCCACGCATAGCATCCCATCCAGGCCGGTACCGCGTCTTAAAAGTTTCGCTCAGTGTTTCGGCAAATGGAATGGATTGTGATGGGTGTCATTGATTGCCATACCGGGCCGGCCACCGGCGGCCCTTATCGGTCAGGCGATATTTCTGCAAGCGGCTGTTGGGCTTGTCGGGAATGGTCATTTCAATCAAGCCGCCATCCAGAGCCGGTTTGAGGTAGCACCGGCGAAATGATTTGCGGTCCAAAAGGCCCAACGCGGATTGCAGCGCGCGGCAGCTCATCTCGCAATGGATCGCGGCAAGCAGTTCACTGACTTGGGGGGTGACTTGGGGGGTTACTTGGGGGGTTACTTGGGGGGCGGAGGTGGTCACAGCATCCAGGATTATCCTCAGCATGAATCCAATAAAAGGCGCAGAGTCTGTTTGGTCCGTGAACTCCTGAGCAATCTTGTCGTATCTTCCAAAGTTTTCAGATGATATCCTCCGTTGTGTCACCGAGTTCACCGGTACTCTTCCCACTCCGAGTCCGGGTCAGGGATGACGTTCAGATTGGAATCCAGGATCCCCGCTTCAAACAGGTCTACGAGGGTGTAGCGCCACTCTCCCGTTCCTTCGACAGGTTCACTGGAATCACGTATCTTGAACTCACAAAGGTTATCAAATATTTGATTGGACAGCTTGTGATTGTTCGGTATTGCGCTGGTATGCCTGGGCAAAAGTTAGTAGTTTGACATGTAGTTTGAACTGTAGTTTGATCCGGTTCCAATCTCAAAATTTTGACTTTTTACTCTCAAGCCGGTCGCAAAGAGGAATTTTCGTGTACGAAGAACGGTACAATCTGCTGATGAACTGTTCATTTCTTGGATATGCCTATCACCGGATCATCCTGGACAGTCAGGGCAGACCGGTGGATTATGAATTTCTGGAAGTCAACTCCGCCTTCGAACGTTTAACAGGACTTAAGGCCGACAACATTCTCAATCGCCGGGCCACAGAGGTTCTGCCGAGCATCAAGGACGACCCATTCGACCGGATCGGGCTTTACGGAAAAATCGCCCTCGAGCAGACCGAGGAGGAGTTGGAACAGTATTACGAACATATGCAACGCTGGTACAAAGTCAGTGCCTATTCACCGGAAAAGCATCATTTCGTAACCATCATCCAGGACATAACCGCTGAGAAGGAACAAGCTCTGCAGATGGAGCGCTTTTTCTCGTTGAACCTGGATCTGCTTTGCATTGCCGATACATCCGGAAATCTCATCAAGGTCAATACCGAGTGGGAAACCGTGCTCGGCTACTCGGCACGGGAACTGGAACATCGCTCCTTTCT
>SLPX01000106.1 GCA_007131745.1 Myxococcales bacterium | reverse complement strand
CAGATCCTTGGGCGCCTGTGAAAGAACGCTTCGAAACAGCTCCATGGCTGTTTCCGCATCTTTCATCACTTCGTCCGCAATTCCGCCGGCCCTGCGTCGCATGGACAGTCTGATGGAATCATCGAACGGAAGCCTGCTCGCGTCGACAAGCAGATCCACCGCGGCTGATGGGTCTTCGGCTGCGAGGTAATCATTTACAAGCTCTTCCATCGACCATGCAACGAATTCTTCAGGGGATTTCCGCCCCTTTGCATTCGTTGTTCCTCTCCACGCCGCCGCGGCGCGCCCCATCACGGCATTCAACGTGTTCCTTGTCAGTTCGCGATCTCCTACATCCTTGGCAGCGACCTCGGCTGCATCCGCTATTGCGTCGAGATCTTCCGGATCCACATCAGCGAGTCGGCGCAGAGTATTGAAAAGTGGTCTTCCGGGGTGTTCTTTTTGCAGGGCGGCAAGGTCACGTAAAGCGTCCGCCCTGTTGTTGTCCAGGTACACAGCCTTCAACAAGGCCTTCTCGGCTTCCTCCTTGTCGTCTCTTTTGTCCCTGTGCCACTTGGCGATAAGATACCAGACTTCAAAAGCCAGATGCGGCGGGAATTCGGCAGCGTTGTTCATGGATGCGGCAAGCGCAGGCACCATTTGATCGAATGCATTGTTTTCCTCGGCTACCTTTTCCAGTTCTTCGAGTAGAGGTTTTTCAAGATCGTTTACGGCCTTCATGAATCCAACGGCCGCGTCCGCTGCTTCGGTCCAACGACCTAGACGTGAACCAAGGCGAACCACACCTTCAGCGGCTTTTCGGTTGCCGTTCTGTAATTCGAGTGCTGCTGGATAAGCTTCGAAGGCTGCATTCATGTCTTCCAGATTGTTTTCATACAATCGACCTTCAAGCAATTTCAAGTGGACGACCGTTCGCGGATTGGATTCTGCAGCGGAAGCGGCTTCCATGACCGCGCCGGCAACGCATTTCCACGGTTTCGCTGTTTCCCCGTCCGGACCCTCCTCGACTTCCTGAGGAAGTTCTTCTGCCAGACCGAGCATCCGACTTTCAACGATACTGTTGTCCGGCTCAAGCGGGAACGCTCGCGCAAGATGTTTCAATGCCGACCACCGGTCATCGAGTTTGGATTCGAGAATATCAGCGGCTTCTTTTAGAATCTGGAATCGAACTCGATTGTCCGTTGCGGCCGTCAGCCGTGGTTCCACAAGGTCGATTACCCCCCTCCATTCCTCGTTTTCACGGTAAGAATTCACGAGAGCTTCTGCTGCAAAAGGCCTGCTTTCTTCGCTTTCCAGCAATCCCTTAAGTCCTTCACGCGCGCCTTCGTGTCGGCTGTCGTGCAAAAGAGCTTTTCCGTATGCTGCGAGCGATCGTTTTTCGTCTTTCATGTAATCCCGGCATGCGTTACCCAGGAGCATAAGACGCTGAGTGACTCGCCCCGTGTATTTTTCCGAGGCTCTTTCAAGCAGTTCTACCATTTCAGGCCAACGTTCGGCCTTGCCGTAGTATTCGACAAGCGCATTAACCGTGTCTTCCGTTTCGCCGAATGTTTCCTGTACAACCTTCCACGCATCAATGGCTTTTTCCGGGTTTTCGAGTCGCTCACCGTAAATAGCGGCTATCTTTACGAGGTCTGCTTCTTTTTGATTGGGCGGAACCGGTGATTGGGCTCTCTTCTTGAGTCCGTCGACGAGTTCTTCCCACCGCTCTTCCGCTTCAAGGAGGGCCACCATAGCGTCTAGAGCATCCACATCGGCTTCGTTTTCTTCTAGACGGGCACGCCATGCTCTGAGTGCTCTTTCCGTGTCTCCCAGTTTTCGCGCCAGCCTGGCGGCATCGCCCATCAGTGCCTTTCGAGAAGACGGCACGGACTCCACCGATGCCAGCTTTTCGAGTACATCCAACAACTCTTCGTTTCGTTCAGCCTGGTGAAGCAATTCCCTAAGGCGGCGGCCGAGGGAGAGCACAACAATGGGCGATATGCCTTCCTGTGCGAGAGCCTTCTGATAGAGCTCGATCGCCGAATTCTCATCTTTGAGTTTTTCAACGTATGTTTGTGCCGCTTCGGACAAAAGCTCCACCATGCGGGAAACGTCTTTAGCGTTTTCCGCTGCTGCAGCGACTCCCTGTGCGTAGCCGGAGTGGTTGCCGGAAACCTCCGCTAGCTGCCGCAATTTTTCCTGTGTCACGGATGATGATGGTTCCATGGACAACAGTTTCGTAAAGTGAGTCATTGCAGCGGGAGCGTCTCCCACTGTTGAAAGGAGGTCGCCGGCTTCCCGGTGAAGCTCTTTTTGGCTTTCTTCGCCGAAGAGTTCCAATACCTCTTCGATTATCTTTACGAAGTCACGGAATCTCTCCGTGGCATGGTAGCTAAGGCGCAGCAATTTCATGGCGCCTTCGCGCACTTCCGGCGTGGCGTCCTGCGACTTGATAACTCTTTCGAGCAGGTTTAGGCCCTGTTCATTGTGTTCATCGTCTTCAAATAGTTCATGTATGGTGTTCAGCGCGTTTTCAGGGCGTGCCAGACGATCCAGCCAGCATTCCGCGATCAGCGCTCTTGTGGCCGGTCGACCGTCGCGCTCCATTGTTTTCAGCCTGGATTCCCATAGCTCGATCAGGTCGTTCCATCGCCGGTGCTTTTCCAGCATTTTTTCCAAAGAAGTTGCAAGATTTGTATCTTCAGGCTTTAGCGGGTAAAGCTGCTTCAAGTAATCGATCGCCTTGTCGGGTTTGTTCGCAACGTCCTTGGCTACCTGGGCTGCTTCGTCCAGAAGCTTGATTTTTCTTTTCTTTGGTTTTGCTACCGAGATGATTCCGTCGTAAAGCTGAAACAACTGGTCCCATCGTTCGGACACGGTGAGTATAACCGACAGCCTTCCGAACGCGGTTTCTTCTTCCGGATCGATCTCCAAAACTCTTTGCAGAATTTCTTCAAGACCGGCCGGATCCTCACCGAACCATTCCTGGTGGAACTGTATGGCCCTGCGGCCCAGTTCTCCGGCCAGTTTCTTGTCTATGTCGGTATTCAGGACATCCTTGTAGGCCTGAGCAACCCCTTCCGGGTCGTCCAAGGCGCCGGCCAAATCTTCCAGGCTGTCCCAATTTTCGGCCTTTTCCGGTTCCGATTTAGCGGTTTCCAAAGCGGTTTCGAATTCTTTCCTGAGATCCTCGTTGCTCATGAGCTCCTCGACGGCGTTGATGGTTGGACCTTGAGTTGCGGCAAGGACGATTTCGAATGAAAAGAGAAAGAGATTATTGAAGAAGGGATTCAATCATCAGACCCTGCCCCCACGACCGGCGAACCCCTGTCATTCCCGTTCTCCCAACAACCTGGATAATCTGACCAGACTCTATTTTTTCGAATCGTCCAAATGCCAATATCGTCTGGATATTAGAGGACTTAAATCCCGCCGTCAATCATGCCTTGATGCAAAAAAAGCGATTTTTTGCCGTGAATTCGGTTTATTGTGAATGATTTTCCCCCTCTGTTTTTGATGTGAGATCTCTTGCCCGTAAAAAAAGCATGGGCCGGAGCTGAAAGAGAGCAGAGAGAGTTGAAAAAAACGGATCCGTTACGAAAGCATTTCGGATCCAGGTATCAGTCCGGTGCACACACAAGCTGGGTGGAGTCCGGTGCATTGCTTTCGTAAACGAAACGGTCCTTGTATTGTGGTGAGGTCCCTGGTATTTGCGCACACGATTCATTGCTGGGCCAAGCCCGGGACACGCAGATCCCGGTGGTGGGATCGCCTGAAGGAATGCAGAAGGTGGGAGCTGTACCCTGCATGTCCGGGCAATAGCCGTCGCACGGCAGGGAGCAGAAGCCGTTCAATTCTTCTGTTATGTCATCAATGAAAGTGTGACAAAAAGCTTCCACAGAGCCTGAACTGAAATAGCATTCATCATGGTGAAGGCAGGGATCGCCGACCCATGGATCCCTTGGAGGTTGATGTCCATTCAGGTTCGGGAAGGTGTTTACATCATCCAAGTTTGTAAAAGTGAATCCTTCGTTTCTGAGTTGTGTCAGCATCCTGTCCAGATTTTCCACTGTGTACGAGTGAATATCGTGCATCAGGAGAATGCCGCCTCCGTTTCTCCTTGCCTGGTAAAGGGTGAAGCCCAGATAATTATTTCGGTAGCTGTCAGGAATCCAGCGGAAGGTGCGTGGGTCGCAATAGCCGCGTCCGCCTGTAGCGTTCTGAAAGCACCAGTCCGCTGTGTCGATGTGCCAGCCCACTACGTGGTATCCAAAATCGGTTACAGTCGAATAGGTACTGCAATTTGCCGAACCAAAAGGAAACCTGAAATACTTTGGAGTCTGACCGAATTCCGCCAAGATAGGTTTGATGAGTTCATGTGTTTCCCGGACTTCTTCCCGCCACCTGGAAGAAGAAACCTGCACGGAATTGGGGTGGTTTTGCGAATGGTTTCCCACGATGTGTCCGTCAGCCAACATTTCCCTCAAGAGTTCTCTTTGCGCGTCACTACGAAGCTGGTTTCCATTGACGAAAAATGTAGCCTTGGCGTTGTGCGCTCTAAGAACCTCCAACACTCTAGGGGTCTGTGAAAGATTCGGACCGTCGTCAAAGGTCAAAGCGATCCTCTTGTCGAAGGGGCCGTTATCCGGTGGTCTCACTCCGGAGCATGTAGCGCCGTCGGCTTTACCCTCGGTGGCCATCAGTTCGGCATAAGCTTCATTCATCGCCTCTATGGCTTCGTCTTCATCGAAGTCCGCTTCCGAGGCTGTTTCACAGCCTGAAAACGGGGCTGCGACCAGGATCGCAACAGCAGAAAACATCGAAAAGACGTGGTTTTTGAACATTGATTTTTTCATTTCAAACCTCTTTGTCGAGTGTTGCAGGTTTTCTAATCCACGGATGTGTTTCTTTTACGCAATGTGCTGGAAAACCTTTCCGTTTCGATTGAAGTTAATGCATTTGCCATGCCATGAAAAGGGTTTTTGAAATATTTTCTTAACAGTTTGTTTTTTTTGGGTTTTTTTGTTTGCTCACGGATCGTGACAGTAATTGGGTGGTGACTATAGACCACCTTGAGAGGTTTATGCCGGCAAAAAGATCTTCCAGGGAATGGTGGATCGGGCGGACGATGAGGTACTTTGTCTTCAGTCGTGTGCGAGGATGTAGGACATGTAACCCCCTGAGATCTTGTGAGTTTTTAGTGGGATAGTCTCTTTCAAAACTTGACACGGGAAGCGGGTGATGGATCATGGAGATCCTATAGTGGGAAAAAGTGGAAAAAAGTGGTTTTTTCATTATGGGCAAATGGGTAAAAGAAAGTCGCTGTGGGAGAGATGGAGTAGTAAAGAATGTTTTTCGGAACCTTTGAACATACGCTGGACAAAAAAGCCAGGATCAGCCTGCCCGCGCGGTTTCGTGAAATTCTTTCAGGCCAGTACGATGGAAGATTGGTGGTGACGACCAACATGGATCCCGAAGTCCAATGCCTTACGATTTACCCGGTGCGACTGTGGAAAGATTTCGTGGGTGACATTTTGGCTCTTTCTCCTTTCAAGCCGGACGTTGTTCGCTTGAAGCGGCTGGTTGTGGCAAGTGCATGCGAAGCGGCAATGGACAAGCAGGGCAGGGTTTTGATACCGCCTCATTTGCGCAAGTATGCAGACCTTGAGCATGAGGCGGTGTGGGCGGGTATGGGTGGAAGTATCGAACTTTGGAACAGGGATCTCTGGAAAAGAGAACACGAGGATATAAGAAAGGATCTCCGGAGAATCGTGGAAGCGGTGGATGCAGGGAGGTCCGAGCATTGATGTTTTCGTGTGATACCGGATCCCAAACCCCCGGCGCGGCTTGTGAGCACACGCCGGTTATGACCGAAGAGATATTGGAAAACCTGCAGGTGCGAGCCGGCGGGGTTTACGTGGATGTAACGCTGGGGATGGGTGGGCATACAGGAGCCCTGTTGGATCACAGCGCTCCGGACGGTGTCGTGGTGGCGATGGACAGGGATCCGGATGCAGTGAATCGTGCCGGGAAACTCATGAAATCTTACGGAAACAGGTTGAAGCTCTTCAAGGATCGGTTCGGTAGAATGTCCGAAGTGTTGAGAATTTGCGGTTTTGAACCCGGGGATGTTTCCGGTGTTTGCGCTGATCTTGGATTGTCGAGTCGCCAGCTGAATGATGAAAAACGCGGCTTCAGTTTCAATTCAAGAGGCGACCTGGACATGCGGATGGATCCCGAATCGGGACCAACGGCCGCTGATTTGATTCGTGATTCGAGTGTTGACGAACTCGGAACGATTTTCAGGGTATTGGGAGAGGAACCCCTTGGAAAAAGGTATGCAAAGGCTGTCAAGAGAGCGATCGACGAAAAAGCGGAAAAAAATATAAGCCCTGCTGAACTGGCTCAGATAATAGAGCGAGCGGCTGGAAAAAAAAGGTGCGCGCTTTCCAGGCGTCATCCCGCTACCAAAGTGTTCATGGCCCTCAGAATGAAGGTAAACCGGGAATTGGAAGAATTGGAGACGTTCCTGGCGGAAGCCCCTTCATGGTTGTCCAGGGGGGGGCGTTTAGCGGTGATTTCCTTTCATTCTCTCGAAGACAGGATGGTCAAGCGCAGGTTCATCGAACTTGCCGAACCTGGAAGAAGTGTGGATCCGGGTCTGCCGTTGCGTCAGATTGACATTCCAAGAAGTGAATTCCGCCTGGTGTTTCGCAAGCCCAGGGTTCCGAGTGGAGCGGAATTGAGTCGGAATCCGAGGAGTCGAAGCGCTCGTTTGCGGGTGTTGGAGAGGAGGCAGGTGTGAGTAGGATAATATCGTTTGGAACTATGGAAAGTAGACTTGGCTGCGGCGTTCGGGCCAAGGGATTGAAGACAAACAAACGTGCTCGAAGAAAAGCTGTAAGTCCGAAGCAACTCATATCCGAGAAGCTGGCCGGGAAGCCTTCCGTTCTTTTCGCGGATGACGATGAACCGAATCAGGCTGAGTGGAATACCGGACAGTGGCGGGCTATAGGGGGCTCGGGGACGAAGAAGCGGCCGACAGGAGGCAACTCCGAGGACCGGGTGGTTGGGGAGGAAGCGCCGGTGATTTTGCCGGTGGAGGCAACTCCCAGGCAGTTTTCCAAGGTCATGGTTTTCTTGCTGGTTGCGATGATTTGTATCGCTGCGGGTATGGCGCAAGTCTGGGTTCGTTTGCGGATTGTCCGTATCGGCTACGAGTTGTCGATCGAGGCGGAACGTCTGAGAAGATTGGAAAGCGTCCACCAGAAGTTGTCGGTTGAGCATGCGTTGTTGAGAAATCCCAAAAGGATAGGAGATTTGGCGAGGAATCGTCTCGGGTTGAGAAGTCCCACTCCCGAAGAGGTCAAGAGAATAGGCACCGGGTCGGGAATGTTTGGAAGCAGGTAGTGATGCAACGGGAAGCTGTTGACACCCATAAATTGAAGTGGATCCGAATACGATTGTACACTGCAGCCGTCATTTTCGGGTTGGCGCTGACGGTCATGGTCTACAGAGCGTTTGCCCTTGCTATCATAGACGGCGAGCGGATGCAGGATCTTGCCCGCCGGCAGTACCAGAGCAGGGTGACCCTTTCTTCAACAAGGGGGAGGATTTTGGACAGGCATGGAAGCCCGATGGCCGTGAGCGTGGAAGTGCCTTCCATTTACGCGAATCCGAGGCAGATGAAAGACGATCCCGCTGAAGTGGCTCGTTCTCTTGCCGAGGT
>SLPX01000391.1 GCA_007131745.1 Myxococcales bacterium | reverse complement strand
CCCCGATGATATCGGCAAGCCTCCACCTGGCCGCTGCCGCGTATAATCCCATCTCCTGAGAATCCAGGGCCGCAACGGCCGCCTCCAGCCTCTCTTTTGCAAGTTCCTGATTCTCTCGCTGGAACCACACCGCACCATCCAACAGCAGCGAAAGTGTCCTGATCCAGCCGATTTTTTTTCGACTCTG
Organism: Myxococcales bacterium; assembly: GCA_007131745.1. The sequence goes on along the minus strand of SLPX01000391.1, from coordinate 24,160 downwards.
CCGTTTTGCTATCCGCGCTACACGCGCAAGCACCGGCTTGCGTTCGGAAGGCTCGAATTCTGAAACAGCAGCTAGAAGTGCCCTACCCAACAAATGAGATCCCTCATTTGCCAAGGCAGGTATCATCAACAGTAATGATTTCTTCAAGGCCGGCCGTTCCTTCTTCAACAGCTCCAGAGCCTCTTTCCCCGAACCACTGTATAGCGCTATCTGCGCCCGGGCCAGGAACGCCCAGTAATGCTGAAGATGATAGCCTTTGGTGGACCACCTGCCTATCATGTCGTCCACTGCCCGCCGGGCCGCGTCCGGCCCGTCACGGTTAAGGTACGCAACGTTGGCATGCCCCAGGAACATCCCCGAAGCCGCAAAAATATCGCCCCTGTCCATTGCCATCCGGACCAGACCGCTGAGTCTTTCAGTCATGGCTTCCAACTCACCAAGGTAGAACTGGGACCATAAAATGGGAAAACGCGCCGAGGCCAGCTCGTGAAAAGAACTAGCGCTGTTCGGCATAAGAACCTCACCTTCCTCAAAAGCCTTGAGCGCAGAACGCCACTCTCCGGCCATGAAAGAACCGAATCCCCGACCCAAAGCAATATAGGCCCTTACAACTGCAAAATCCTGTTTTTTCAGCAATTGGTCGACTGTTCTTTCCAACCTTCTGAAATATTTTGTCTTACGGTGTCCCATGGTTGCTAAAAAAACAAATTCCAAGGCCAGTGCCTGCATAACCCGAAAGGGCTCACCGACCTCTAGAGCCTTTATCAGCCACCTCGTATTAAAGTCCACTGCTCGCATGTGATCCGACACGCTCAACCCGAGTGCAAGAGAACGCCAGAGATCCACTCGCTCCAACTCTTCCGGGGATACCTGGCTGGAATCTCTCAGCTTGAATCCAAGGCCACGAATCCGAATGCGAATTCTCCGCAACAAAAGAGAGATAAGTGCGCCGAAAGGGGTTCTTGGAATTCTCAACCCAATTCGTCCCCCCACCCGCTCAATAATCTCAAAACCTTGGTCCAGCCTGCCCGACATCAAGAGTTGAGAAGCCGCCAGACGCTCCATCCTGAGAACATCGGCTGCATTGGCCCCGGGCGCTGCTTCCAAGTATATCTCGGCAGCCTCGCCGCCCCGGCCGGCCATTGCCAGCGAATCAGCAAAATTCACCATCAGCCGCCGCCTTACTTCCTCTTCATAAGGCTTTCCGGATTCGTCCAGGTTTTGCAGTGCTTTCCGGTACAAAGCAGCCGCCTGATCGAATGCCAGAAGCTTCGAAGCGTTGAGCGCTGCCTTTACCGTGTACTTTATCGCCCGGTAAACCTCTCCCGCTTCCTCAAGATGCATGGCCAGCTTTTCCGGGGGCGCATTCCCGTCAATCTTGAGCTCATTAAACAAAAGTCGATGATAACGCTTCCGATCATCCGGCTCAGGCCGTCCCGCTGTCCACTCGCGAACCCTTGCATTATAAGGCTCGACACAATCCTCGGGCCGAGGCCCATGGCTCCTGAGCAGGTTCATCCAGCGAAGCTTACTCACCCAGCGGGAAACAGCCGCCGCGCTCACCTTCAGAATCCGGCCGATGAGATCCTGCCTCAGCGGAGAGCCGCATATGCAAACCAGCTCGAGAATCTCCCGCTCCGGATCCTCCAGCGCAGCCAACCGAGCTTCGAGTACCTGGTCCAAGGAAAGGGTCTCCCCGGCTCCTCCTACCTCTTCGGCATACCTTACAAGTTCTTGTACAAAAAATGGATGCCCCTCGGACTCACGGCCTATCTTCTCCGCAAGAGATTGAGTGGATTCCCGTTCAGAATTCTCATCAAAAAGCATGCGCGCCAGCTTGACCGCAGTCTCCACGGGCAGAGGATTGACAGGAATCTTCAACAATTCCACCGGAACCGCTTTCTCGACTTTCTCCACCTCGCTCGCCGTAAGATCAGGATCTCCCGGCGTGCGCAAGGTCAGAACAACGCAAACAGCCGGCGCTCCCGGCGACTCAAGCAATGACTCCATCAATCGGCGGCTGTCGTCGTCAGCCCATTGAAAATCATCGATCACAATCAGCACGGGAAACCGGTCTGCAAGCCGTGTCAATAAATCCCGCAACGCTCGGAAAGCAAGGGTTCTCACGGTCTGTACATCTTCCACAACGCGCCTCGACCCCACTCCGACATCCAACCCGACCACGCGACTCAATACCGGAAAAACGCGTGACATCAAATCCGCGTGGCGGGGCGCAAGGGACAAAACCTCCCTCTCATCCATCCTCTGCAAAATGCGGCTCAAGGAATCCACCACCCCGTCAAGAGCCTTGAACGGCACGGACTCTCGTTCATAACACCTCCCAAAAAGCACCACCGCACCCTCAGTACGGTTCTGCACACTTTGGGCGAACACCCTGATGATTTCGCTCTTGCCCAGTCCTGTTGCCCCGTAAACCAAAGCAACACGGGGCTCTTCTCCCGAACCTGCCAGTTCGGCTTCGAGCATTTGAATTTCTTTTTCGCGGCCTACAAATACCGGCGCTCGGGTCTTGTACAAACCCGCCTCAGGTGTTTTTCTCCTTGAAATCGACTTTTTCAGGGATGAAATAACGTAAGCTCCGTCGGGCCGCTCCAGCACTTCCCTGCGCATGAGACGAAAACACAGATCATCCAGGTCCTTCGGAGCTTCGGGCGCATAGTCCCTCGGCCTCGGAGGGTCCATGGAGTTCTTGTCCAATATCACCCTGTAGACAGTCCCCTTGAACGGAAGCTGCCCGGTGAGAGCCTCGAAAAGAACCACCCCAACCGAATACCAGTCAGCCTCCGGCCCCACCAGATCCGACTGTGCCTGTTCCGGCGCCATGTATGCAGCAGTGCCCACCAGCCCGGCATGCCCGGTGGACATATTCACTGGATCCTCGCTCTTGGCCAGACCGAAATCCAGAAGCACCACCCTGCCTTTTTCATCAACCAAAATGTTGGACGGCTTTACGTCCCGGTGAACCCGACCCGATTCGTGCAAAACCGACAGCCCCTCTGCAAGTTGCAAAAGTGTCGTCCTCAAACGACGTTCGTCAAATCCCCGCCTGCTTACAATTCCAGACCCTGCCACTCCCGAAACAGAGTCCCCGGGTTCCAAAACATCGGGCCGGGTCTCATCACCAGGGTTGGTCTCAACGATAGACAAACCCGAAAGGACATCTTTCAAAAGAACCTCTCTATCGTTAGAGCTATTTCCGATAGTGTCTTCCCGCTGCGTTTCCTCACATCCGTAACGTTTCGGACCCACATTTAAAACCCCGGAAACAAGACCCTCTGAAAAACCTCCGTGTCCGTTGCCCCTCACGTATTCAATGAAATTCACGCCATCCACCAACTCCATCGTGAAATACCATTGACCATTCGTCTCGAACAACTCCCCGTAGGAAACAAGGTTTCTGTGCTGCAGATCCTGAAGCGCCCGGAATTCGTTTTTGAGCCGATACACGGCTTGCGGATCAGCTGTCCTGAGCGTCTTGAGCGCTACCTTTTCCTGCCTCTCCCTGTCATAGGCCGAATACACCACTCCCATGCCGCCATCGCCCAGCTTGGCGATTATTTCAAAACGATCATGCGCGCAAAATGTCGGCTCAATAACCCTTTTCACCCTCTTCCATTGCCTCCATGATTCTTAGGGTTTTATCTTACCAATGTTACAACAAACGATAGTTAACTTTATAGTATTTATTTTCATCACTCAATGAAAATCCAAGATTTTGGACCTCGGGGGAATGAAGGCATATAACAAAATTTTGATGAATGGGGAAAACCGGTTTCAACCGGTTATTCGAGGCCAAGAGCGCTCCGGATGAACTCGTCTCCCTTCAAAAGGCCCAAAGAACCATTTTTCACTTTTTCTTCATCGTACCCGTTTACTTCGTCGGGAGTCCAATCCGGACGCATGATCGCAACGGGAACAGGATCATCAGCGTGACTGCCGGTTTCCACCGGGGTGGGATGGTCGGGAAGAAGAGCCACGGAAGCCCGGATCGATCTCTTTTGGATCCCATCCAGCAACGGGCCGATAAGCCTCCGATCCAGGTACTCGATGCACTTTATCTTCAAATCCAGGTCTTTTGAATGTCCTGCTTCATCGGTAGCTTCCACGTGCAAATAAACGAAATCGTGTTCTTCCAATGCATCCAACGCGGCTTGGGCCTTGCCTTCATAGTTGGTATCTGAAAGCCCGGTTGCGCCCTCCACTTCAATTACCTCCAGGCCGGCGTATCGCCCCATGCCTTTCACGAGATCAACCGCTGATATGACCGCTCCGCTGATGCCGAATCTTTCGCGCATCGTCTTCATGACGGGCCGCCGACCCGGCGACCACGTCCAGATTGCATCCGCGGTGCATAGGCCGTCCCGCCTTCTTTGGAGATTCACCGGATGGTCACAAAGCAGCGTTCTGGATTTCCTGTAGAGTTCGACGAGCATCGAAGCTGTTTTTCGTCCAACAGGGTCTTCGGGATCCATCGCACACGGCAGAAGTTTCCGAACGGGTTCTCCGACATGATCATGCGGCGGCGCGCATTGAACAGCAGGAGACGCCCACCCTCCTTGGAGAACCAACAAGTGCCTGTAACTGATTCCGGAATGGAACCTTATAGGGGTGTCTCTCCAACTTCCCATTCGTTCTTCCAGACAATCGATGAGTTGTTCGGCATGTGCTGTTTCTATGTGGCCGGCCGAATGATTCCTGATGGTGTCATTCTCTTCGTCGCCCGCGCCTTCCGTGTTCAAAGATATCAAGTTCAGCCTCAGCGCTACATCTTTTTCCGCCAGATCCACACCCATGCTCGCGGCTTCAAGAACCGCCCTGCCCTGAAAAGTTTGAACCGGGTCGTAGCCGAGAACAGATAGATTGGCCACCGCGGATCCCTTTGGTTGTCCCTCCGGAATCGTGGTAAAAAGACCGGTTCTGCCCTTTCGGGCTATGAGATCCATGTTCGGTTTCTGAGCGGCCATCAAGGGAGTTTGTCCCCCCAAAGCAGCCACTGGATAATCAGACATGCCGTCACCGATGATGACCACCGTTTTCATGAGCCGTATCCTTTCCTGAGCAGTTCCTTGAAGGATCGGTAATCAACCTCCATCTCGCCGTAGCTTTCTTTCTTGTCTTCAAGACCTTCAAGGCTCGGAGGAAGCGAGGGATCCACACCGCATACGGCCTGGATCTCTTCGGGGAATTTAGCGGGATGAGCGGTTTCCAATGAAATTGAGGTGTTATTTGCGCTTTCCGGGTAACGTTCAAGATAATTCTCCAGCCCGGCCCAACCCACCGCTCCGTGCGGCTCAAGCATCGTGGAATGATCCTTGTATACCCTGCCGATTGTTTCCCTTGTCTTTTCATCGCTGATGCTGATGCCGAAAAAATCCTTGCGCATGGATTCCATGTCCGGCTTTTCTTTCAGCACTCCCGTTTCATCCATCCACCCGCCGTAAAGATCCACGAGCCGGGCAAGGTTGGAGGGATGGCCGACATTCATGGCATTGGAAATGCAAACCCTGGATGGCACGATCTTCTTGTATACTCCCGTTTCCAGGAACTTGGGCACCTCGTCGTTTGCGTTCGTAGCAACAACAAAACGTTCAACGGGCAGACCGCTCTTAAAAGCCAGAACACCTCCAAGCAAATCCCCGAAGTTGCCTGAAGGCACTGAAAACACAACCTTCTCACCTCCCGCGGAATCCGCCAGCCTGGTCGCTGAGTAAATGTAGTAAACGGATTGCGGCAGCAACCTGCCTATGTTGATGGAATTAGCAGAAGAAAGATTCAGATCGACCAAGTCGGGATCGGCAAAAGCCTGCTTCACAAGCGCCTGGCAATCATCGAACTTCCCGTCAACCGCAACGGTTGCCACGTTATCTCCCAAGGTGGTCATCTGCTTGCGTTGCCTATCTGAAACCTCTTCACGCGGAAAAAGCACCAAAGTCTGAATGTTTTTTACCCCCAGGAAAGCGTGAGAAATGGCGGACCCGGTATCCCCCGAGGTGGCCGTCAATATGAGCAACCCTTTGCCTCTCCTTTGAACAAGCCTCCCCAGCGCACGTCCCATGAACCGCGCCGCAAAATCCTTGAAAGACGCGGTCGGCCCCCTGTCCAGTCTCATCACATGCGATTTCGCTGTGACCTTTTCAAGAGGCACGTCAAAATCATAAGCGTCATGGCAGATTTCTTCCAGTTCACCATGTGTGAAAACCTTTTCTGCATAGGGCGCCAAGACCGCGGCGGCCAACTCCGGATACTTCATCGAAGCTGCCTTGCGCAGAAATTCAGAGTTCATCTCAGGAATGTTCTGAGGCATGTAAAGCCCCTTGTCCCCGGCCTGCCCCTGAAGCAATGCATGATCCAAAGCAACATGTGGTACGGACCTGTTTGTGCTGTAAAAAAGAGTCATCTCTCACCTCCACCTGCGCCGGATAAAAATGTTTTCCAGCGAAACCGATTCAAGACGGCAAACAAGGTTATTCGAATTAAAGAGAACAAAAAGCTTCTTTGTTCATCATTTACGGCATAGTTCCGCGCTTGAAGCGCCTCCTGTGGAATACCGAGGAGGCACTGCAACGGAAACCTTTCCATCGATTTCCGCCAAGGCCTGGTCCAGATCCGCTATCACATCATCCGGGTGCTCTCCACCCACGCACAGCCGCACCATGTTGGCCGGAATATCGGCCATGGCCCGACCTTCTTCGCCCTGTTGCTGGTGAGTTGATATCGCAGGTATGGTGGCCACTGACTTTACTCTCCCCAGGTCCGTTGCCCTCCATATTCGTTTCAAACCGTCAAACATTTTTCTAGCCGCGGAAGCTCCTCCGGCCACTTCGAAGGACATCAAGTGCCCATACCTGTTGACCGGTTTTCCGTACTGGGAATCATGTTCGGAATCCACTAGGAATAGGTACTTGCTCGCCAGTTCATGGAGCGGATGCTTTTCCAGGCCCAGATAATTCACTTTGTCGACCTTGGGATGCGTATCCAGGAACTTCGCCACAGTCTCGGTGTTCCGACTGAACATGTCCACCTTGGATCGAAGCGTTCTGATGTCGTTCAGGGATAAAATAGCGTTCACGGGAGAAAGGTTCTGCCCGTTGTCCCTGTTGGGAAGGGTTTTGAGATACATTGCAAAATCAGCCTTCATCTCATCCGGCCCGATACGGGAAGTTATGTTTTCCCTGGAAATGACCGCGCCGGCGATCCCGAAACCCGAAGACGTGAGGGTCTTGGTTACCGACTGAATCACAATGTCCGCGCCCCTGGCCAAAGGCCGCATCAACGCGGGCGAAGCCACGGTGTTGTCCACTATCATGGGCAGGCCGTTTGCATGCGCCAGCTTGATGACCTCGTCCAGGTCAAAAAACGCCTGTCCAGGATTCGAAGGAAGCTCACCGTAGAAAAAGCGGGTGTTTTCATCCACCTTGGATTCCCATTCGTTCATATCCGTGGAATCGACGATCCAACGGCATTCAATTCCCCTCTCCTCCATCTTGCGTATGGCGAATTGCTGGAAAGTGCCTCCATACACGTGGCACGTAGCCAAAAAGTTCATCCTTTGATTAGGCTTCTTGGGATCCATAACAAGAAACGGATCCGTGGCGCATTGAATCGCGGCCATGCCGGAGGAAGTGGCGCAACATGAAGTTTTACCGTCGAACCCGTAGCCTTCAAGAAGCGCCATGACATTCTCGAAGTAGTAGAGAGACGGATTGCCGATACGGGAATAACACCAGGTCGGAATCTGGTAGGAAAGCGCTGCTTCCATTTCATCGGAATCACGGTAAGCCTGAGAACTCGCCATGTAGATCGGCTCAATGATGGAACCCTGGTTGAAATTCAGGGACTCGTTCATTGTGTAAAGGCCGTGAACCGCTATGGTATCGAAACGACACTTTTTCATCTCCTTGACGGCTTCCTCTCTCCGTTGAACGGATTGTACAGCCGCGTCCAGGTATTTTTCTATTCCCTTTTTGTTGTCAGCTCCCGACATGATTCACCTCTTTTTTTACTTCGAGAAACGGCGAAAAATGAGCATAGGGTCAAACCTGAGTTCCACCAGACGCTTCAGGCAGTGAACTCAATGGATACCCGTCATTGTTCTTGATCGCCGATAAAACCAGAAAGGTCTCTTGTTTCTCCACACCCGCTATCCCTCCGATTGTGTTCTTGAGCAACTCCCCAAGGTGCTGAATATCCCGCACCGCAACGTGCAACATATAATCATAACGACCTGTTATGTGACAGCAGGACATCACTTCCGGCACGGCCCTCACCCTGTCTTCGAACTCCTCTGCAGGACCCGCCTGGTGCCTGTGAAGGTTGATGAGCACGATAGCCTCCAACTCGAACCCCAGGGTTCTTGGGTCCAAAACCGCCCGGTAGCCCCGAATAACGCCCCGTTCTTCCAGGCGCCTTACCCGTTCCAACATCGAAGAAGCTGCAAGCCCCGCTTCCCGGGCCAGTTCGGAGTTTCTAAGACGCCCGTTTTTCTGCAGGGACTCCAGTATCTTCTTGTCAATGGCATCCAGCCCGTTCTTGTCGTTTTTGAAACTATCCTGTCTGTTCATTAATTCTCTCTGTTACTGTACGCAATTTTCCAAAAAACAGGTGCTTTGTACCACGCCATTCGGGCACATCAAGGAAAAACCGAACATTTTTAGTTTGAGCTCCATATTCCTCGGGTTTCTGCATATGCACGAAAAGCACAAAATGCTCAACTTTCACCCTCGCGTACCGCTGGTTTCCTCCACACCCTACAAAACTCCATAAGACTTAAATAAGAGCAAAGTGTTGACAATCTCGACCGGTATTAGAATAATCGACCGACCCTTCAATAAACCAATGAATACACATGATGTGCCAAACAAACATCCCTTGGGGTTCATTGCTGATTACCCGAACCCAGCGAAACCGGCTGGATCCGCTCATATCAACCCCAAGATCGCCGAGGAAAAAAACAATGTATTTATCAGATTGCTTTGAAAACGAGTCCGGATTGCGAATGTTTAATCCGTTCTTCTTGTGTTTTGTCTTTTTCCTGGCGGGAGGTTGCGCTGCAACTGCAGAATCAGGCCGAAAATACGGGCCGGCCGAGCTGAACCGATACGCCGGCTCTTGGAAAAGACACTCCGAAAAGTGGCGCAAGGCCGTCGGAGAAAAAGCGGCAAGCCCTGATATCGTCAACCTGCGCAGAAAATACCGGCTGGATATCGACAGTCTGGGACGAGCCAGATGGGAAGCGGATCATATTTTCATGGTCCTGACCCAAACAGGGGTCGCATCGTCATCCATGCTTCAGGCGTATTGGTCTCCATGGTATGAAAAGCGCCCGATGATATACGCGGAGGTCATGGACCCTCAAGGCCGAATCAGACGCCTTGACCAAAATGTGATCGAAGAAGGTTCGGCAGCGCATGGTTCCGAAGGAATAGGCAATCGCCGAAGGCTGCGCGCTCCCCTGCCGGGTGTCATGGAAGGTTCTGTTATTCGTTATCGAATCATTCAGGAACAACACAGGACTATAAACCGCCGGGGTGACTCGCATGCAATCCCGTTGAGCCGCAATACACCAATCCTTGAGACATTGATCACAATCACCGCTCCCGCCGACAAATATCTTAAACACAAGATCATCGGAACAGATGTAGAGCCGGTGTCTGAAGTGGTAAGGCGAGGACAACGGAAGATTACTTACAAGCTGGGCCCCTTGTACAAAAAGCCGATCAACGAACCTCACCTGCCTCCCGATGTGGTGGACGGCCCAAGGCTGTTGGTATCGACTGCTCGCACGTGGGACGATGCCGCTGAATCCTTGAGACAAAGAATGGAAAACAAAATACGGCCGGATCAGGTGCGAGACATCGTGGAAAAAATCCTGGAGCAGACCTCCAAGGAAAAAACCGGATCGGACCTTGTCTCCACCGAGCAACTCATCGGAGTTTTTACGGATTACATACACAGAAAAGTGCGCTACACCGGCGTATGGCTGGATGAAGGAGCGATCGATCCTGCAACACCCAAAGTCACACTGGAGCGCACCTTCGGCGACTGCAAGGACATGGCCGTCTTGTTGGTTTCCATGTTGCGGGTTGCGGGAAAACAGGCTTATCCTGCTCTAATATATGCCGGAGTCGACACCGACGTTCGCCCCGATATGCCCGGCGTCTCTCTGTTTAATCACGCAATAGTAAAGATCATATCGGACGAGCCTATTTGGACCGATCCGACCGCCAGATGGACTCCGCCCGGCCGTTTACCACCGCCTTGCCGACACCGATGGGCACTGGTCTTGAGACCGAAAATAAAGGATCTTGTTCGGACTTCCGGTCTTGACATCGAAAAAGAACTCTATGCTGAAAGCAGGCGGATAGAACTGGCTTCAAGGGAAGGAGGAAAAGTCGTGGAGATCACCCGAGCTCACGGAACCACGGGCGAAGTCCTGCGCGAAAACGCCGCACACTTGGGTGAAAACGGTTTCCGTAAACTAATGGAATCATACTTCGAAAACGCATACGGGGTAGAAAAACCGGATTCCTTTTCACACTCGCGACCGGGTGATTTGACACAGCCTTTCACAATCGAACTCGCGGGATCAAACATCAGAAGTGCATGGACCGACGCCGGCCACGCAGCAGTCCGCATTGACACTCAGCCTCTGCTGTTTCTATTGGATCCTTTTCTATCTTCCCCGCCGGATAAGAACAGCAGACATCGACGACGAAAACACGACCTATGGCTGAATCGACCATACAGCGCCCAACTTCATTACGATGTGTCCCCTCCGATAGGTTTTGAACTTGACAGTTATCCTGAAAATGGAAGCATATCTTTCGGTCCGGCCCGGCTGTCCTGGAAGTCCACCCTGGACAAAACCACCAGAAAAATCAAAGTCGACCTGCACTTCACAACCGGGAAAGAACGTTACACGGCGACCGAATTGAAAGAGTTCTGGCGCTCCTATGAGGAAATGACGCGAAATCCTCCCAATCTCAAAGTGGTCTACAAGCACGAAACCCGCAAATTAATGGATGAGGGAAAATTTCGTGAGGCAATCGACCTGCATCAAAAGCTCATTGACCGTCATCCCAAACAACCGTGTCACCGCAACCGGCTTGTCATTGAATTGACGGGTCTCGGTTTCATCCGTGACGCTCTCAAGCACGCTCGCTTGAACGTCAAGAATTTTCCCGAAGACGATGTAGTTCGACACATCCTTGCATGGGTGCTGGAACACAACGAATTCGGAATCAGGTACGGTTTGGGCTACCGTCGACAAGAATCCATTGCAGAGTACTACAGGGTTTTGAAGCTGAACCCGGAAAGGTCCGGAGCCCGGCGAGACCTGGTAGACATCTTGTTGAAAAACCGGCTGGGTCTGGCAGGCGACAGCCCTGAAGACATGGACGCTGCCATAGAACAGATGCTGGTTTTGATCAACGAAGATGATTATTTGGATCATACAGAAATCCTGCTGCAAACCCTGTTTCGCAGGGGTCGTTACAGCGAAGTGGAAACCCTGGCGGAAAAGCTGAAAGGATCCGATGAAAATGACTTTCGGAGTTTGCGGGTGGCGGCTGTCGCTATGCGAAAAGAAGTAAAGGATGGCGCTTCCCTTGCACAAGAGCTCGGCGGCAACAGGGAAGAATACCGAAGACTGATCTCAGCAGCAGCAACCGTAATGCTCAACAACGGCCACTATCGCAACGCTTACCTCTTGCTGAAGCCCATAGCAAAAGAAATCAAAATGGAATCGAATGTGAAACTCTGGCAACAATTGCAACGCTTTTCCCCGAGCGTGAAAACCCCGATGGGAATAGACGATTTTGTTCGCACCCAACTCTATTTTATGCTCATCGGCGAATTGGATGAAAAGAAACTCAATGCAAGTCTTATACCTGAAGCGTCAGAGCGTTTGAGGGAAACCTTCACCCTGTTTGCGTCGAGCTTCATAAGTGGTTTTATACAACAATTACGAGATGGAGATACTCCTGTTTCCCTGGATTTTTTCGGTGACTTCATGATGCACCAATTACGCATCAGGCATGAAGGAGATGAAAACAGGGGCTGGATCTCAAGGGTATATTTTTCCGACAACTTATTCATATCCTTTTATTCCGTTCATACTCCCGGTGGTATCCGGCTGCGCAGCCTCATGGTCTGCAGGGATGAAAACGGCCGTATCGTTGACGATTATCTTACCAAAGGAAATCTTAAAGCATCCCAAATGTTGTTGGATTGGGTTGCCGAAAATGAAGAGTCTTCTTCAGACCCTTTCAGCGGCTCGGCATTCAGTCACGTTTGGACGAGCAGTGCCGAACGCGACATCATGACAATGCGGCTGGCCGCAGCGACGCTCATGGCTCAGTCGGTCGAATACTCTTCGAGAGCGGCCAAACGTCTCCTGAGCCTACAACCAAGGATCCGCCGACACCACCTCCGGTTACAGTTGAACCGGGCTCTTGCAAAAGCATACACACATGACAGGCGATACAAGGAGGCGCTAAAACTCTATCAAAGGCTGCATGCCGATTATCCACGCTCTGCGAGTCCATTCAATGGAATGTGCGACAGTTTGCTGGCACTCAAAAGATACAACGCAGTGATAAAATTCGCCGAGCAAAGGCTCAAGGAAAAACCCGAAGAAGCCCACACCTATTACTTGCTCCTTGCTCCGCATTGGAGAAACAGAGATTTTCCTGCTGCATTAAAGGCAGCGACCCGCTGGATCGAAAACGGTGTTCCACACCCCGGAGCTTACATCACCCGCGCTCTTGTTTACGCATCAATGGGCGAAAAACAATACGAAAAAGCCATGGCGGATATAAAAAGCGCCGAACAAATGGACAGCTCATCAGAACTCTTTTTGAGAACGACCGGTATCGTCTATGTCAAGATGGGAAGACTCGATCTGGCAATGGAAAACCTGAAAAGAATTCTGAACAACAACCCTGGACGAGAACCGGGTTCGGATGATTATTACTTAAGAGGCAGGATAGCGCAAGCAAGTGGCCTCATCGAGACCGCCATCGATTGCATGAAGAAAGTAAAACCCGACGATTTTGGAGAGAAAAACGCATATTACGAAGCAGCTCGAAATGCACTCATCGATTTACGAAAAGAACAGAATTCAGGAAAGCGACATGGTGCCGAAAAACCATGAGTCGCCCGGTGTGTGTTGACAAGTCAAGTGAGATCGACTTTAACTGTACAAAGTCTTTTGGCTGACGAAAAAACAAGAGGTTTTTCATGTCCGAAACACAAGCAAGCGGATCCGAATCAAAAAAATACAAGGCAATCGTCGACAATTACCTGAAACAGTTTTATGAAGAAATCAATGAGGCCCTGCCCGAAGACGAAAAATTGGAGTTTCAGCCCCTGGACGATGAAGGGTACGCGGACATAAAAAAGGGCAGCGCCACTGTAGGAATCAATGTGCTGGAAGACCGCGGCATCCTCATGTTCATTTCCCACATAATGAGCGTTCCCGAGACCAGGCAACTTGATCTTTTCCGAAAGCTTTTGGAATACAATTTTCTCGCCACAAGCGACGCTTCTTTCGCAATCAACCGGCGCAACAACAAGATATACCTGAGAGCACTCAGGGGATTGGCGGGGCTTGATTACAACGAGTTCCGGGACATGCTGGAAACTACCGCCTCGGTAGCCGACGAGTTCGTGGACAAGCTGAGAGAGGAATTCGGCGGCCCATGATTCTTTCGCCGCCCCCGGCACAATGAAAAGCTCACCCGAAGACTCAACCCGGTATGCCCGTAAACACGGGTGATTTCAGCAAAGACTGGAATGAAGAAACTCCGCTATGATTTCAGCCGTGTCGTCAAGGGTTCGGAGTTCAACGAATTCATCCGGCCCGTGTGCCTGTGCAATTGAGCCGGGGCCGCACACCACGTGTGGAATGGAAAAAGCGGGTGCAAGGACCGAAGCGTCGGTCGCGTAGGGAACAATCTCTGCCGGTTCTCTTCTTCCGGTGACCTTTCGTGCGGCTTCCAAGAAACGGCTTATCCAGTGGTCATCCTGGTCGTTTGCCAGGGGAGGTTGATATCGAATGACTTCATGTTTGAACGCGGTGGAAGTCTCCGCGGCGATCTTACGGCCGATTCGCTCCGACCCCTCCAAGATGAAGCTTCGGTGCGCACTGTCTACGAGCCGCATATCGATTTTGAGTTCGGTCTCCGCGGCAATTACGTTTATTTGGCGACCGCCGTGAATCTCGCCGATATTCATGGTGGTTTGGCCGCGTCCATCCACGGGCTCCAGGCCGGCCATGATTTCCGAGAATTCGGAAGCATACCGGCAAGCCGGAAGCACCGTGGTGCAACCCATGTGCGGAACCGAACCGTGACCCGCCTTCCCTTGGAACACAACCCTGAGCCACAACGCCCCCTTTTCCCCGACATAGGGCCTGCCCTCCGTAGGTTCGGTAATCACGAGAAACTGCGGGTTTTCCAAGACTTCACGGTCGACCAGGGATTGTGCTCCACCGAAACCGTTCTCCTCGTCCGCTGTCAATGCAACCGTAACCGTGAATCGAGGTGGTTCCGACCACCCCGCGACCCAAGAGACGAGTTTCATGATAACGGCCACGCCGGCCTTCATGTCACACGCACCCCGTCCCCAAAGTATCTCCCCGGTTATTTGCCCATCAAAAGGATCCACTGTCCAGGATCTCTCTTCCACCCTCACGGTGTCCAGATGGCCGCATAAAACAATACTTCCCGGTTCCCGTCCATTGACCTGCGCCACAATGGAAGAACGGCCTTCGCTCAATGTCACACGGCGACACGAAACGTTCCGGGCCTCCAGATAGTTCAGCGCGAAATTTGCGATTTCATCTTCGTCGCCCGGAGGGTTTGTGGAACGAATACGTACAAGAGCACGAAGAAGTTCCCGGGTTTCTTTACTGAAAGTTTCGTCGAAAAACATGATTCTGCATCATTCCCTTTTGCAATCATCGTTTACACAAAGATTAAATGCATTTTTCCAAGAGTTTCTTCAAGGTGAAACAATCCGTATGGGGATATTCTTGAAATAGAGCGAAAAAAAACTTGAGTCCGAACCGCAGGACAATCAATAAAATGTAGATATGAGCATTCTTGAACTTTTGGGTTTGAAAAAGCCTTCGATAAAAACCGAATCACCTGGAATTGAAAACGAGGTATTGGAAGATATAGCTAAAGAGCTTTCTTCTTTGGATCATCAAGAGGCACTGCGCGCGGCGGCTTTCGCGTACCTACTCTCCCGTGTTGCATACGCGGATAGAGAGGTCAGTGAAGCCGAAAGAATCAGGATGTCCAAAATACTCCAGGATGAAGCCGGATTATCACCCGAACGCGCCCAAACGGTCGGCAAAATGGCCACTCAGAAGGCCAAACTTTTCGGAGCGGTCCAGGATTACCTGATCACCAGGGAATTCAACAAGATCGCTTCACACAAAGACAAAAAATCTCTCTTGAGCGCGGTTTTCTCCGTTGCTGCAGCCGACGGGATAATCACCGGGGCCGAGAGCCGGGAACTCCGGCAAATAGCAGCAGAATTGAAGCTGGACCGTGAAGACTACACAAAACTCCGGGTAGCGTACAGCGACAAGCTGGAAGAAAACAAGTAATCCCTGAACCTAATCGCCCATGACGTGCACCACCACCCGGCGGGAATGGCTCCTTCGCCTGTGTTCCCAAAGATAGATTCCCTGCCAGGTTCCAAGGACCGGACGTCCCCCGGCCACGGGTATTGTCTCCGATGTATTGGTCAAAACACATCTGAGATGAGACGCCATGTCATCCGGGCCTTCCGAAGTATGTGTGTGCCAGGAATCCCCTTCAGGAGCGATCCTGGACAGGAATTCCTGGACATCCCGCCGGGCGGAGGGATCCGCGTTTTCCTGTATTACCAAGCTTGCAGAGGTGTGCTGCACGAATACCACGCAAATGCCTTTTTCCACACCGGATTCCAGCACCACCCTTTCCACGTCCCTTGTAATCTCATGGGGGCCTTGGGCCCTGGTGTTGATATTTAAAATCTCCTGCTTTTGTTTCATCAAACCACCACTTTTTCTCTTCAGACAGTAAATATCCGGATCATATCGGGTGCAGTTTTACCGAACGTCCGAAAAGGGTCAACAATCATCATATGGGGTTTCATAACGCAGATTGTAGAGATGCAGCCCGCCCCACGCTGCACCGATTATTAATTGCATTTACAATTGGTTCCATTTGGAATAGATTAATTCCATGATAGGAAGAACAATTGCTGAAAAAATCATTCAATACTCTGAACAGTATCCTGTCGTTACAATTACCGGTCCAAGGCAATCGGGAAAAACAACCCTCTGCAAAATGCTGTTTCCGGACATGCCCTATGTTTCATTGGAACACCCCGAAAACAGAGAATACGCCCAATCCGATCCGAAAGGATTCCTGGCGCAATTCCCGAATCAGGTCGTTTTGGACGAAATTCAAAGAACTCCGGATCTGCTCTCATATATCCAGGTTTTGGTTGATGAATCCAGGAAAACAGGGCGATTCATTATCACCGGCAGCCAGAATTTCGAACTTCTGAACCAAGTGAGCCAATCTCTTGCCGGGAGAACCGCCATCGCCAGGCTTCTGCCCTTGTCGCTCGAGGAAATTCAATCGTTTCAAGAGCCTGAATCCATTGATAAACTTATATATACCGGGTGTTACCCGGGAATCTACGATAGAAAACTGAATCCAACGGAAGCGCTGTCTTTCTACTTCAACACCTATATCGAACGAGATTTGAGATTGCTGATCAACGTCAGGGATCTGTCACAGTTCGAAACATTTCTGAGACTCTGTGCAACCCGGTGCGGTCAAGTGGTCAATTATTCATCAATAGGGAACGATTGCGGAGCAAATTACAATACAATACGTAACTGGCTGTCGATTCTTGAAGCGAGTTACATCATCAAGCTCCTCCCACCCTATTATGTGAATCCCGGCAAACGATTGATCAAATCACCAAAACTTTATTTCATCGATACCGGTCTTGCAGCATTTTTGCTTGGAATACAAAGTCACGAACATGTTCACAGCCATCCTCTTCGAGGCGGTCTGTTCGAAAATATGATCATTTCCGATATTCTTAAAAACCGGTTTAATCGTGGTAAAACAGACAATCTTTATTACCTTAGAGACTCCAAAGGACATGAAGTGGATTTGCTGCTGGATTACGGGCCGCATGTCGATATGTTTGAAATCAAGTCCACCAAAACACTGGGCAGCGACCTATTCAAAGGACTCCTCTACTTCAAAAAACTCTATTCGCAGACTCGACACTGCCGGCTTGTCTACGGTGGTGATCAGTCCAGAATACAACACGGGATCCATACAATTCCATGGCAATCCGTTTCATCTATGGAAATTGACTGAGGCCGGACTTATTTGGTGCGGAAGGGGTGTGGTTGCGTTATGTATGGATGCGGCTCTGGGACGACAATTACAAAGGTTGCAATCAGCTTCCCGGGCGGAAATGAAATGGATAAATGACTTGAACTATTCCCGCAGGCGGCCTGGGAAAACTCCAGCGACGGATCGTAGCGAGTATGCAGTTCTCCACCGCGGGGACGTTCAACCCCGTGTCCATAATACCGGCGGACGCGACCCGTCCGTTCCCATCAATCAAGAACCTGACCGAGACCCTGCCTTCAAGGCGCTCGTTTCGAGTCAGGCCGTGCGCTACATAGCAGTAACGGATTTCGGCGATGCGCCGCCTGATTACCCGGCGGACAAGGTTCTCATCCATTTCTCCCACGAGCCTCGCCGTTCCTCTCGTCGATACCTCGGGTTCGCTCGTTTTGTGTTTTGCGATCCGGTATCCTCCCGCCGGACCGGAAGGGCCGAAGCGCCCATCTCCCCCTCCTCCGTCTCCTATGTCCGTACCCCATGTACCCAGGTTGATTCCCCCGATCCCAGCCGGGTTTCCTGAGCGACCTCCATCCGGAACCAGGCCGTGGAATCCGCGGTCGCCGTGATCCAACCCCACGAGTTGAGACAGTGCATTTTCGGCATCCGAACTCACCGCGGTGTCCCGCCCGAATACCGATGCAAGCGCCTGACCCGACATTCTTCCCAGGACTCCGGTGATTCCCGCATTTCGCGATGACCCGGTTCCCGTTGAAACACCCGGCCCATCGCTGTTTGATGAACGGCTCGGCCTGAGCCGCCGATCTCCCCGATCACGAGATTTTTCTCGAGTCTTTTCGCTATCTTCAGATTCCAAATTCTCTTTCCGCTCCTGCACAGGTTCTTCAAGCTCGCGCTCCTTTTCCCGCATAGCGTCCTGGAGCCTGGCAACAGCGAGTCGCTTGTATCGGCCCTCGACACTCGGTTCACCTGTAACCATGGACGCGCTGTCATCGGGAAGGGAAAGCAGGAGAAAAAGCAACAAACCGTGTCCGGCGAGCGACAAGAGATAGTATAAAAAAGCCGAATTTCCTTTGCTCCTCTTTTTAACAATCGCAGGACCTGGAGCTACAAAATCGAACTCCACGGCAGTCTCCCCCATTACTATCCGGCCCGCCTCGTCGCCATTTAATTGCATGAAAAAGGCTCCGATGTAATCGGGGGAATTCAATGCCTTTCCGCTCTCTCTCAATCGGTCGAGTGAAATTTTTTCTTCTCCTGAAAGGCGGACGCTCCCCTTCATGTGCGGGGTAAAGACAAATTCATAACCGTTTTTAGAGCGTCGGATCAAAGGAAAGCGATATTGTTTTTCCGGCAGCCACTCGGAATCCACGGGCAAATCAGACGCTGGATTGCAGCCCACGGTGAAATGAGGACTCTTTTTTTCTTCCCTTAACCGGGCAGATCCAAAAACCAATATGGTCATTCCCATCACCGACGCGGCCAGAGAAAGAATTCCCACCGAATTGCGCCCCTCCACCCTTGGAACGAATCGCTCTGAAAGGCCGCGTGATTTCAGGAATGATGCTACTTCATCACGGTGATTGTTCATTCTTTTTATTCGCGCTGCTTCTACACCAAAAACAATCGCAGCCGTAAAAACGAGCAGACCTCCGAGAGCCAAGAGGGCCATAGTGGCTCTCGAAGTCTGCCCCGATTCAAGGTAAGACATGTGGCGAACGCTTCGGGATTCTCCGAAACAGTACGTCCGCACCTCCAGGATCTTTTCTTCGCTCCCTTCCACACTGCTATCAGACGCAGAGTCGAGCGAAAACTTTTTTGAGATATCGCGATTTCGTGGTTTTTCTCTCATGACGAACTCCTTTCACACAGTGCTTCCGTTGAATCCACACGGATCCCTTCATGTGCATGGACGACCCACACATCCGCCCTTTTTTTGATAATCAAACAACCTTATTTGGTGACAAACAGCGCCGAAAGACAGCGACCCTCAATATGTTTCAAACTGAGTCGCGCTTGCGGAACAAGGATACAGACATGCCTGAAATGAAAAAGTTCCGGAAATTTATTATCTGCTTCCAAATAAATTCTTCCGCAAAACCATGTCGGCCGCGTTATTGACTCCAAACTTGACCGCACGAAAACATCCCACTATTCTAAAAGAGGATTTTAAATTTGCCGGTTTTTGTGGGTGTTGCCATGAAATACGTACCTCGATGGATAGAACAGCGTCTCCTTGAAATTTCAGAGCAGTTTCCCGCCCTGCTGGTAACCGGTCCGAGACAGGTAGGCAAGACAACCCTGCTCAGGCATCTATGTAGACCGGAGCGGAGATACGTCACACTGGATGATTTTGCGCTGCGTTCACTGGCCCGGGAAGACCCTGCGCTGTTTCTGCAACGTTTTGAGGCCCCGGTTTTGATCGATGAGATTCAATACGCGCCTGAGCTGCTGCCGTATTTGAAGATGCTTGTGGATGAAAGTCGGGAAAAAAACCTCGTATGGATGACCGGTTCACAACCTTTACATGTTATGCAAGGAGTAAACGAAAGCATGGCCGGGCGTGTAGCGATCATCAACCTGTTCGCTTTTACTCGTCGTGAAAAGTACGGCCTGGATTATCCACGGGAAACAATAGAGGTATCGGATGGAGTTCCATTCATAGGTTCACCCGTTGGTTCCAGGCGGAAAGCTTCCGACGAAACGGACATGTCCACTGGTTTAGATGAAGCGCTCACGCTGAAAGATGTGTTTGAAGATATATGGAAAGGTTTTTTTCCTGTTTTGTGCACCGGGGAGGTCAAGGAAAGAGATGTTTTTTATCGTTCCTACATCCAGACCTACATGGAACGGGATGTGCGTGAACTGGCTCAGGTCGGTGACCAGGCTACTTTCTTCAAATTCCTTCGTGTCTGCGCGGCACGCACAGCACAAATGGTCAACTTGTCCAAGATGGCTCGAGACGCGGATATCAGTGTCCCGACTGCAAAGAAATACTTGTCCATCCTGGAGATGAGCTACCAGGTCAAGCTGGTGGATGCATATCACGATAATCGCACGAAACGCGCGGTAAAGTCGCCCAAGCTCTATTTCCTCGACACAGGTCTGTGCTCTTATCTTACTCAATGGTCATCGCCGGAAACCTTGGCTGCAGGCGCTATGAACGGGGCTCTTTTTGAAAACTACGTCTACGTGGAGCTGCTCAAGCGATATGTCAACAACCTGAAGCAGCCGCTCTTCTTCTACTACCGAGATCGAGACGATCGCGAGATCGATCTAATCATCGAGCGAGACGGCGTTTTACATCCCATCGAGGTCAAACTCGGAGCGACCCCCCGAAAGAGCTGGATCCGGCATTTTTCCGCATTGACGAACATTGATAAAAAAATCGGTCACGGTTTTGTAATTTGCTTGTGTCCCCAGACAATGCCATTGAGCCGCACAGTTACCGTACTGAATGCCGGGATGATCTGATACCGAATCGACTTTTTCCTTGAAACCCCTTATCCGCGGACATAGCCTGTGGGATAAAAGCAAAGGAGGTTTGGCATGAAGGCTGTGGCCTTCGTTATTTCCGGTTTACTGGGGCTGTTCGGCTTTATCTTCATTGTGGGGCATCAAGGACAGGTGATGCGCATCGTGGTGGGTGTTGTATTGCTCGCTGCGGCGATAACCATTGTAGCGTTGTCGCGAATGAAACCGAAGGTCGAGCAACGCAACATCTTTCAGCAGATCCATCTCACCGGGGACGTCTCATTAAAGCAGATGCAGTGCAGGCAATGCGGGGGAAAGCTTTCCGATGAATCCGTGAAGGTTCAGGCAGGAGCGATTTTCGTTTCCTGCCCGTACTGTAGTTCATCGTACCAGGTCGAAGAGGCGGTCAAGTGGTAGAGTTCGGATCGACCCTCTTTCATCGACCGCCTGGGGAGATGGATCAATGAAAGAGCTTTCCCTGAAGACCCGCGTTGCCTCCGCTTTCGCGGCCGAGGCCCGAGCCGTCTCCAATTTTTTGCGGTTCGGCCGGCGTTCCGACAAGAAGGATTTTATCACTCCCGGCCTTCATGCGTATACGATCGAGCGAAATGGAGGAATCACCCGGCTTCACCTGAGAGTCGAGAACAATGGTACAGGCACTTTGTTCGCGGATGTGTCGGACGCAGTCTCTCTTTCGCCAAGCGCGGTTGAAATGGTGTGGCTCGCGCTGAACCATTTCGACGAACGATCCGCTATCAATCGGCTATTACTAAAGTACAGAGGCGTAAACCGGCTCGAATTGACGATCCACTACCGGCGGATGGCGGGGTTGGTCGATAAATTGTCCGATCCGAAAAACACTTGTCGCACCTGTTCAATCGACTATTCCCCGACATTCGAACGGAAACCACTGTTTTCCATCCGTGCCAACGCTCCCTACAAGGCGGACCTGGCCTTGACCTACGCGTGCAACAACGCTTGTCCTCACTGCTACAACGAACCCGGCCGCTCAGCTATTGAAACCATGAGCACGGACGAATGGAAATCGACCGTGGACCGGCTGGCCGATATCGGAGTTCCACATCTCATCTTCACAGGGGGTGAACCGACCCTGCACAACGGACTTACCGAAATCATCTCCCACGCTCACTCCCGAGGCCTTATCTGCGGCATCAATACGAACGCGCGGCGCTTGAGCAACCCGGCTTTTTTGCGGGAGCTGGTCGAATCCGGGCTGGACCACGTGCAGGTGACGCTTCACTCATACAACGCAACGGTACACGACAAGATGGCGGGAACGCCCGCGTTCCATGAAACCGTCGCGGGGTTGAAGGCAGCCCTCGAGTGTCGACACAGCCTTCACGTGATTACCAACACCACCTTAACTCGAACAAACGCTATGGAAGCCGAAAAGACGGTGAGGTTTCTTCACTCCTTGGGTCTTCGAACCTTCGCGATGAACGCCTTGATTCACGCAGGCGGCGGTAAAGAAAGCTCCGACGTTCTGCCGAACGATTTTCTCGCAGCTTTGCTGGTGCAGATACGGGAGGTTGCAGCGGAGCTATCCATGCGTTTTCTCTGGTACACGGTGAGCCGGTACTGCGAGCTTTCACCAATGGAACTGGATATCGGAGCCAAGCGGTGCAACGCGGCCGAGTACTCGATTTGCATCGAGCCGAACGGTGATGTTTTGCCTTGTCAAAGCTATTATTCGGCCGCGGGAAACATTCTTGGAGACTCGTGGCAATCCATCTGGGAAAGCAACCTCTTTCAAAGCTTCAGGGATCGCGAAACAAACCCAGTCGCAGGGTCTATGCCGGAGAAATGTTTGGATTGCCCGGATCTATCCGTCTGTGGAGGCGGCTGCCGGCTGGAAAATGAAGCTCGATGCAAAGGGTGCAACGGGCAAACAAGCTGTCTGTAAATTTTACAAGGAAGAGAAAATGCTTATCGAGCAAATCAAGAAGGCCTTCATGCCCAAAATTGCATCCGCCCCGCAATTGCCGCGGCCGGGGCTTCGCCATTACGAGCGGGAAGTAAAGGATACACAGGTGAGGTACCATCTTCGCGTAGATACCGACGGCTCAGGCATTTTGATAGCCAACGCGGCCGCGGTCTGTCGGCTCTCGCCGACCGGTGTGGTGATTTCCGAAGGTCTCCTCGAAAACACATCCGAAAATGCCATAAGAAAACGGATTGCGAAACTGTTTACCAATGTCGAATCAACGGTCGTGGACAAGGATATCGATGAGGTGAAGCGCACAATCGAGGACATGGCCTTTCCCGGAAGCAAGTATCCTCTTTTCAACCTCGACGACACCGGGGCCACGGCAAGAAAGCGTGCGCTTGCAGCGCCCTTGTCCGCGGAACTATCCATGGACGGAACGGGCGATCCCCGCGCCCGGATAGACAAGCTCTGGGAGGTCGCGGCGCCGCAGGTGGTCTTGATCCATCTTCCGGGAGCGGACGGTAAAAGGATCGTCGAAAGCGTCGAACGCGCGGAAGACCACGGCTTGATAGCAGGCGTTCGCGCTACCGGATCAGCCTTTCTCGAAAACAATCTCCTGGATCAACTTGCGCAAGCCGGTCTCGACCATGGAGACATTTACTGGGCCGGCGCGGACGGGGCGCATCATGATTCGCTTTTCGGAGAGGGAGATCACGAATCCGCAAAAAAGGTTTTTCTGAAATGCAGGGAACTCGAGCTTTGTCCGGTCGCGGTCGTGCCGGTCGTGTCCGGAAGCATCGAAAGAATCGAGGCCACTCTCGAATCCTTGCAGGAACACGGTGTAAACGCGGTCACCATGTTTGCGATCGCTGAAGAAGAAGAAATCGAACCATCAGGCGGCGTGAAAGCCGGGGCCCTCCGACAAGCATTGGTCACGGCCGAGGAATTGTGCGATCGTTTGCACATCAACCTCGTCTTCGCTCCACCGGTGGAACGCGACCCGTCCGAACCTTTGGAGGTTCAGGTCCGCCGGGGACCAAGGGCCGCGGGTGAAGCATCCATTCGAGTCGAACCGGACGGTTCGGTGATTCCACCTCATGGCCCCCCGGATTCGGTGGGCAACATCTTGACTCAACCCTTCGGGGAGATATGGAAGCACGAAGCATTCAAACATCTGCGGGAATCGGTAACCGAGCCCGAACCCTGCGAAGAATGTCCCGGGCTTGTCTCGTGCATGACCGGTTGCCCAGCAAACCCCGCGATCTGGGCGCGGCTTGGAACCCCGGAGAAAGGAAGTGCAGAACAATGAGAAACAAGCATCTAT
>SLPX01000322.1 GCA_007131745.1 Myxococcales bacterium | reverse complement strand
TGGACGGGACCCTGGTCGACGGAACTGTTTTTATCTGGCAGACTTTGCATGATCACTTTGTAACGGATCATGTTGTGAGAAAGCGCGCGCGTGATGATTTCTTTTCCGGTCGGATTTCCTACCGTAGATGGTTTGAAACCGATCTGGAACTTTTAGCGGAGCGGGGGGCTGACCGGGACAGAATCGCTCTTATGCTCAAAGAGAAGATGTATCCGATGCAGGGAGCGCATGAAACCCTGGCGCTCCTGCACGAAGCGGGAGTCAAAACAGCGATTCTTTCGGGCAGTCTTGACGTGGTACTTGCCGCGTTCTTTGACCCTTCTTTGTTCGATGTCATCTTTTTGAACCGGGTGTACTTCGACGAAAAGGGTTTCCTTGCGGGCGGCGATGCCACCTTGTACGACCTTGAAAAAAAAGGTGCAGGTCTCATCGAGATTGCGGGACGACTTGGAGTTCATCCAAACCAATGCGCGTTTGTGGGAGACAACTACAACGATTTATCCGCGGTGAAGGTGGCGGGTAGATCGATAGCTTTTTGCCCGAAGTCAGAGGAACTTCGATCACAAGCGGATGTCTGCGTGGAAAAGCGAGACCTCCGGGCCATCTTGCCGCATCTCGGCATGTGAGCTTTTGAGGATTGATGGGATGAAAGAAATGATGGAAACGACAGAAAAAAATGTATTCTTCTCACGAGCATGGAGAAAGAGTTGGAATCGTTTCGTGGCATTTTGCATGATTGCTGTTTTGTTTACGGTTGTATCGAGTGGTTGCGGAAAGGACGCCTCCGGTAAGCTTCAGGGCGACTTGGGCGGCCCTTGTTATCCTAACGAAACATGCAATGCACCCTATGTTTGCGAAGATGGGGTCTGCGTGAATCCTGGTGGAACAGGCGGCCCGGGCGAGCCATGTCACCCGGACCACACGTGTGACGACCCCTATGTTTGCGAGGAGGGGGTCTGCGTGAATCCTGGTGGAACAGGCGGCCTGGGCGAGCCATGTCACCCGGACCACACGTGTGACGACCCTTATGTTTGCGAAGATGGATGGTGCGTCGAAGAAACGACGCTCCCGGAATGGGATCGGTTTGAAGTGCATTTCAATGAACCCATTGACGAAGGGAACGACGACCACCTTGAAGATGTCTTAATTGAACTTCTGGAAATGGCCGAACCTGGTTCGTCCGTAAGGGCGGCTTTTTATACCTGGAGTCGCACCCGCATTGCAGGCGCATTTGTTGCAGCTCTTGATGCGGGTGTAGACGTACGAGTGATTGTCGGAAACACGAATGTTCACTCGGACGGAACGGATTGGCAGGCCATCCAAATTCTGCGCGCAGGTCTTGGAGATCGCTTGACCATCTGCAGCGAAGGGGAGTCTTCGGGAGGTTGCATCGGCGATGGTATTCAACACAACAAGTTTACAGTTTTTTCTCATTTAGACGACGGATCCACGGATGTGGTTTTTCAATCCTCTGCAAATCATACGAATCCGCAGCGGCACCAGTTCAACAACGCGGTGATCATCCGAGAGGACAAAGCGCTTTATGAAGCATATTCCAATTACTGGTATGATCTTCGAGCGCAGCAGCGGGACCTTGACTACTATCGCTCTTTTCTCGGAGACTACGACACAAAGGTATATTTCTTTCCCCGGGCGACCGGAGACACCATAGTAAACGTCTTGAACAACGTCACCTGCGACGATGATTCTCATATTCATGTGGCCATGGCTTATTTCAGTAATCCGAGACTTGCCGTCGCTGAAGCATTGGCCGACCGGTTTTTCGAAGGTTGCGAAGTGAGTGTGCTGGTGCGGGAAGCTACTACCGGCTCGAGCATCATAAGCGAATTGAGCGTGGAAGGTATAGACCTGTCGGTGTTTCCCTCCGGCACAACACACAGTGTTCACTCCAAGTATCTTCTCATTAACGCCCCCTACGGATCCGAAGCGGAGCGGCAGAAATTGGTGTGGACAGGTTCGCATAATTACACCGGACCCGCGCTGCGAAATCACGACGAAACCCTGCTCAAGATTCAAAACGACGATGTTTACGAAGCATATCTGGACAACTGGGAGATGATGCGGGACCGTTTTTGATATTGCATAAACACGCCCCGAAATTCCGCCCCCAAGCTCTCGAAACTCAATCGGATCCCGGAACGATTCCTTGAAGCAGGCCGGTTATCCGTTTGTGCAGTTCATCCCTTGTTTTACGGAAAGCATTCAACCTGTCGATTTCAGGACCGGTCACCGCAGCCGGGTCGGGCAGGTTCCAGTGCAGGCGGGTTACATCACCCAGGAACACGGGGCATTCCTCTTCTGCACATAATGTTATCACGGTGTCTACTTCGGATGCCGGTATCTCCGATACATCCTTTGAATGGTGGTGAGAGATGTCGATGCCCAATTCTTCCAGAACCCTGATTGCTTCGGGCCGCACATTTGTGGGTTTTGAACCGGCCGACCAGACTTTTATTTCCGGGGGCGCCAGTTTTCCGGCAATTCCCTCGGCCATCTGGCTCCGGGCCGAGTTTGCCACACAAAGAAACAAAATTCCTTTCATCGTCGGTTCTCCATTTTTGTTTAGACTGTTGACTCGATTGTTCTCTACTATCAAGATTTGTCCAGCGCAAAAAACAGATTCTCGCCATTTTTCCGATTTTTTGTTTAGTCCGGACTCTTGAGTTTTTCTCTTGAGTTCTTGTTTTTTTCTTGTTGTTTATTCACGGGTTCTCTTTTCGTGATCACAGTGCAGGAGTTATTATGAGAGCCGTGGTGCAAAGAGTTTCAAGAGCTTCCGTGAGCGTGGACGGCCGAGAGGTGGGTTCAATCGGCAGAGGAATGCTCGTGTTTCTGGGAGTGGGGGAAGGGGATGACGAGAAGGATCTCGACTACATGGTGAAGAAGGTTGTGGGGTTGCGGATTTTCCCCGACGAAGGGGGAAGCATGAACCGATCCCTCCTGGATGTAGACGGGGAAATGCTGGTGGTTTCGCAGTTCACCCTGTACGGTGATTGCCGTAAGGGTAGGCGGCCCTCGTTCGTAAAAGCCATGGAACCCGTGCGCGCGGAAGAAATGTGCGATCGTTTTGTTCGACAGGTTCTTGCTTCCGGGGTTTCGAAGGTTGAGACAGGGGTGTTTAGAGCGATGATGGACGTGGAGCTTCTAAACGACGGTCCGGTGACTCTTCTAGTTGATTCAAAAAAACTTTTCTGAGGGGATCAACGACGATGCTTTCTTGTTTGGATCATCGGTCGCAGATCGAGAGAGAAATTCCGGACGCTGTTATGCCGATTGACTGGCAGGTGTAACCCGTCGGGCAGGGGATTCCATCATTGCAGAAGCGGGTACACGCCATGGTGGAATCGCTCATTTCTCTGCACAAGGTGCTTGCACATTCCTCCGCTACCGAGCAACTCTGGCCGAATCCCTTGATTCCGGCCGCTCCGCAGACAAGAAGGTTTCCGCTGCCGCCGGACGCGATTGTGCAGCCGAAACCGGGTGGACACCATTGTCCGATACTTCGGGTGACTCCGCACTTGGAGGTGCAGTAGTCACCCAGGCACAGTCCGCTCTGACAGGTGAATGTCGAACCGTCGCACATGTCGCCCAGGCCGCCGGTTCCATAGGTGGGGGGGAAACAATACCAATCATAACCGTCGGTATCACAAATGTAATCCAGGGGGCAATCCG
The DNA here is from genome assembly GCA_007131745.1 of Myxococcales bacterium. Next base: position 4,038 of record SLPX01000322.1, on the reverse strand, counting down.
CGCTGCTTACGCAGGTGGAGGTGCAAGCGTAAAAGCCTAATGGAGCAAAACATAGCCCTGTCAGGCAGTCCATGTGTCCGGTGCAACTCATGGAGATGTCGACGCAATATTTCTGCGTTTCGAGAGATGTGCATGCAAAACCCGCGGGACAATCTGCAGCCGTGTTGCAGGTGGACGTGCAATGGCCGATGTTTGTTATGGCGTTTCCTATGCAATTGTTTGTGCATTCACTCCCGCTGCTGCATGTTTTTCCCAGGTCGGAAGACAGGCAGAGATTTTGTCCGCTGAAGTTTTTGCATTCGTGAGTCATTATGCAGGAGTTGTTGTTCGAGCAGTTTGCTGAGCAAAAATCCGAGTTGGATCGCAGGTCTTGGAGACAGAATCCGGAAATGCATTGTTGCCCCGAGGTGCAGGGATCGGTGTAGACACCGTCGTTCGTGGGTTGTGCATCAGGGGTGGTGACCGAGCCGTCTATGGGCGGAACCCATGCATCCGGTTGCGGGACGGTCGAGTCCATGGCCACCGCCGCGTCGGGATGGATAGCACCATCCGGGGGGATTCCGGAGTCATCGGCAACCCCCGCGTCCGGGTAACGGCAGTATCCACGGTGTTGAATGCAGATCATCCCCGGGTACTTGCAGTCAACGTTGTAGCGGCATTCTGCAACGCATGTACCGGAGCGGCAAAACTTCCCCCATTCGCAATCCGCGTCTATAAGGCAATCCTTCTGCTGAGCGCATCCGCTTTGCAGCCCGCCTTGGAGCACGATTGCCATGATTGTCACTACTATTGCAATCGTGCAGGATGACGCGAACTGAGAAGGACAAACGTTTTTTTCGATGGAATAATCAATATCATTGTTCATTTTGCAAAACCCATGTTCTACGCGCGGCTTCTACATTGTAGCGCCATTTTACCACTTTTTGGCGCATGTTTCATGTTGGTTTTTCACAAATTACGCGTTTGATGTTTTGTCCCTGATGGTTGCCCACGGTCTAATGGTCGACACAATAGTACCCTACCGCCTCGGAATAAAAACCGCAGGTTTGCATGCAGTCCGCGCAGCGGCGCTCCTTGATCACGTTGTTTTCGCACCAGATAACAGTGTCGTCTATGCAGCGGCCTTGCAGGGTCAAAGATCCGCATGGGCCTCCAGGCTCATAAACGTCGATACACATGAATTTTCCGTTCGGGCCCGCTCCGCACTGTCGGGATTCGAGTGAGCAATCGACGGTGATAACCTGGTTTTCGTGACAATATACAAGCACATCGCCGTCGCAGCGGCCGGTCTCTGATTCATCTCGGCAGCCGGCTGCATACGAGTCTATGAAATCGCAGCTGTCGGAAGTGGTGGGGTACCAACTCAGGTTCGAACACTCATAGTCTACTGCATGCAGGGTGCCAATGATTCGTACCTCTCCAGTCTGCATTGTACGGAGTGCAGGGCCTCCGGAATCGCCGCTGCATACGCCCTGGATCCCATATCCGCTGGCTGTAAAGTCGAAGCTCGAAACATCGATGATCTGCTCCTTGGCCCACATGCGTCTTGTGTTGTCTTCGTGGCAGAGGTTGTCGATACAGCCGTAACCGACTGTTTGTACCCACTCTCCCATCAGTTCAACAGCGTCAGGAGCTTGACAGTCGTACGGGATGGGGACGACGTTGTCTATTATTTCGCGGGCCTCTGTTTTCAAAACAAGAACCGCAACATCGTTTCTTCCGGTGCGCCGGTCATAATCGGGGTGGTAGTGCACCTCTGTGACTTCTACGAGTTGTCCTGTTGAGACATCCTCTCCTAACCCGAAGGCCAGGCTCGAAGGTGGTGTTACTGAACCTCTATCCAAAACGCAATGAGCAGCTGTCAGCACGACATCCGGAGCTACCAATGTGCCGGTGCAGATGTTTTCCCAGCCGTTTGTGTCCTCTATCATAACTGCTCCGATTGCATTGACCTGGCCGGTTGATAGTTGGATCAGGTTGGAATCGAATTCGTGATTTCCATTTATCACGGGACGTGTATACCTATCGATGTTTTCTCTTTCGTCCCCGCATTCGAGGATTCCCCCCCCTTCGTTATTCCCGCACCCTGCAAAAGAGAGAGCTTGGATACAACTCAACATCAATACGGCGTAATAGTTTTTCATGTTTGGTTATTTGCCTCCAGCGCGGAATCCGGGCTCTCCGATCGGATTGTTCAGGTTTTGGGAACGAACCAAATGTTAATTGCGGTAAGCCTCCCACATTGAACGCTGAAACGCCTGAATTCCGTTTGTGTCGTTTGTCGGCCTCGTGTCTTCATCGAAATAACGATCCATGTACGCGAAAAAAGGAGGCCAGTTCCATGCCTCCATGGCGCCCGGTGTAAGTCTCGCTGCCAGTCCGTGACCGATCATTGCTGAACCGATCCAACGGTAGCTTGCGCTCCACGATGGGTCGTCACGGCTGGGGTCGGAAGCGTGCCTGATTCCCCACTCCGGGGTGCCGATCCAGTCCGATGTATAACCCACACCTCGATCTACATCTTCTTGGGATACGATAAACGTCTGACCGTCTTCTTGAAAGCGGTCATCGTCTTCGTCTCTGTCGGCCGCGGAAATGATCTCCTGATCTCCAAGAGCCAGCCCGGCCAGGAGCATGGGCATCTTTCTTCCAGCGTTGTGTCCTCCGTTCGACACCCAACGCCCGCCTTCCAGAAGGCGACCGTAGGTATCGAGGCCTTGCTGGACGAGTCCCACGAAGAGGTCGCGTTTTTCAGCATTCGTGAAATCAAGATGCAGCAACAAAAGCATTTCGCCGTTTCGGTTCGCTATCTCTCTGCCGTAGACAGGTTGATTGTTGGACGCCTGGACCGCTCTTTGTTGCCAATTTGTATCGTGTTCGTTCCAGAACTTCAAAGCCTGCTCGGACCTGGCCTGAAGGTTCGGCACATTATCGACATGCGGAAGCGATTGCAGGATATCGTAGTTCAGTTGTGATTCGGTCCAATAAGAAGTTTTGTCCGTCCCGAAGGGATGCGGGCGAAATGCTCCACTAGGGGGAACCTCGGATACAACCGTTAAAATCGCAAGGTCACTGATGATCGGCCGGCCGCCTGATGGAGGATCCGGCCGATAGATAGAAGAAACAACCGATCCCTCGCTGACAACTAGATTCTCCCCGGTGTAATTCGGCGCGACATTGAGCGAAGAATCGTAGTTCATGTCCGACGGGTGGCTGTCATACCCTTGAGCGGTTGAGCTGTGGTCATGAGTGGGATTGATCATGGTGCCGTTGATCACCCGGTCGTCTACTGTTTGTGACTCCGGCGTAATGGACGTGATCGTCACCGGTCCCAACACCCACCAGTCTCCGTTGGCGTATTGCCCCACTTGATGTTCGCCGTCAAAATCCCAGGTGATGGCGTGTTGGCTCACCGACGATGCCATGTTCGGGGCGGCCGTGGTCATTTTTACCGGCTCAGACTTTTCGCCTTCGCCGAATTCATTTACTCCCGAGACTTGAACGTCGTAATCAGTTTCTGCATCGAGGGCGCTCAACGTGGCAGCCGCGGATGTGATGGAGGTTTTCACAGGTTCTGTCGCGCCGTTCAGGTAGATATTATAGGTGTCTGCATTTTGGGTTGCATTCCACGACATCGCGATGCTGTTCGTGGTAGCGCCTGTTTGAACTAGACCCGTCACTTGTGGAGGCACTGAATCATGTTCTCCGCCGTCATGACCGCCATCCTGACCGCCATCGGGATCGACACCCCCGTCGACTTCCTTCTTAGTACCCGAACGATCCCTGCATCCAACGGCCGCGGCTACCGCGGCTGCACCGATACCGCCCAGAAACCGCCGCCTGGGAATGTTTTTTTTCCCTGTTTTACGAAAATTGTTTTTCGAAACAAACTCGTTGTCCGACTTTTTCAACATTCAATATCCTTTCATCCGAATCGGTACAAAATGCGTGTGAAAACAAAATGTCGGCATGACCGCCGGCCCTGTGAGAGCGTTTTTCCGGGTCTCAAAGAGAACCTGTATAGTTTTTCTCACACCT